>NZ_QSDP01000159.1:0-8980 GCF_003463685.1 Parabacteroides sp. AM58-2XD | reverse complement strand
TCCCTTGATGGAAAAGTAACCCAAAAGATCAAGCTGCACCGGCTTCACTGCTACGGAAGAAGACTACGCTGTCGCATCTGAACTCGCTTCGCTCAAACAGCAGATGCTCCTGACGCTTCGTCTTCTTCCTTCGCGGACGTTCATCCGCTGATGCCTTTCATAGAACGCGTTGCGTTCTTTGGGGATTGCCGACACCGGCACCTATATAACAGGCAGTGTCGGCCATCCCCGGAGGAAGTGAAACTTCCTAAAAAGGCATCAGCTGGCGAGCGTAAAGCGCAGCAGCCGGAGTGAGCGTCCGGAGCATCCGCTGTTTGAGCGAAGCGAGTTCGGAGGCGACAGCGAACGCAGGATGCGGAGTAGCGAGGCAGATGTAGCCTTGAACTTTGATTACTTTTCTTTCAAGAGAAAAGTAATAACGAAAATAAGAATAATAACAATTGAAATAAAACATAAACACCATGTTACAAGCAATCGATTTGACAAAGAGATACGAAGATGGCAATCTGGCCCTTGATGCCTTGAACCTAGAGATCAAGCCGGGCGAAATATTTTTCCTGCTGGGAGCAAACGGGGCAGGGAAGACCACTTCCATTAATATCTTCCTCAACTTCATCGAACCCACTTCGGGCCATGCCCTGATCGACGGTATCGACGTTATGGAAAAACCGTTGGAAACCAAAAAGCATGTCGCTTTCGTTTCCGAGAATGTTATGCTCTACGGCAACTTCACCGCCCGTCAGAACCTCGACTTCTTTGCCCGCCTGGGTGGTAAGACGAACCTGACGAAAGACGATTACTACAACGTCATGCGCCGTGTCGGCCTGCAGGAAGAAGCCTTCGAACGCAAGCTGAAAACCTTCTCCAAAGGTATGCGCCAGAAGGTCGGACTGGCCATCGCCATTATCAAAGATGCCGACAACATCGTCATGGACGAGCCGACCACCGGACTCGACCCCAAGAGTGCAGCCGAACTGATGCAGATATTGATTAACCTCCGTAACGCCGGCAAGAGTATCCTGATGTGTACCCACGACCTGTTCCGTGCCAAGGCAGTGGCCGACCGTGTCGGCATCATGAAGGAAGGACGTCTGGTGATGCTCCGTAGCCGTGAAGAGTTCCTTCAGGACGACCTCGAGCGTATCTATCTGGATTATATGCAGGAAGCTATTTTGGAATAAGAGTATAAACCATTAATAATAAGTAATATGATTTGGTTAATAGCAAAGAAAGATTTCCTGCTGAACTTGTTGTCGGTCAGGTTTATTATAGGGTTTGTACTGTGCCTGCTGGTGATACCGTTTACAGTAATCGTCAGTGTGGAGAATTATCAGAACCAGGTGCGTGTCTTTAAGATCGAACAGGCAAAGGCGGATAAAGAAATGAAAGAGAGCCGCGTTTGGTCACATGTTCGTCCTACTGTTATACAGGTGCCGGAGCCGCTGAGTATCTTTAGTACGGGTATTATCGGTGATGTCGGCAATAAGGTGAAGGTTTCTTTCTGGGAACATCCGCTGTTTCCCGAAGGGCATACTCTTACCCGCGACAATCCGTCGCTGAATGCCTTCTTCTCGATAGACTTTTCGAAAGTGGTCGCTATTCTTATCTCGTTGCTGGCACTCGTCTTTTCGTATGATGCCATTACCCGTGAACGGGAAGACGGGACGATGAAACTGACCTTTACCGGACAGGTGAGCCGTATCTCCTTCCTGATGGGTAAGTTATTGGGACTGTTGCTGACGTTACTGCCTATTTTGCTGTTCTGTTATCTGCTGGCCTGCCTGATCATTGTGGTTAATCCGGCGATTTCCCTTTCAGTATCCGACTGGGGCGGCTTGTCGCTGCTTTTCCTGACTTCCGTCATTTATATGATGGTATTCCTTTTGTTGGGAATGTTTATTTCCAGCCGGGTGACGCATTCGTCTTCGTCCATTATTATCAGCCTGCTGTGCTGGATATGGTTCCTTTTCCTGATGCCTAATATTGCGACTTATCTGGCACAAAGTATTTCGAAAGCGCCTTTATATGATAATGTACAGGCAACCATGAGAAATTATGACGAGGCTTTTCATAAAGAATATATGGAGGAATGGCCGCGTGCGTCCCAAAGGGTCAATATGAAATATTTGAGTTATAATAATTGTACCGGTGACGGACCTGAATATCTGGAATTGGCCGGAGGCCCGAAAGAGACACCTTTGTTCCATCAGCAGATGCAGATTTGGGCAACTCCTGTCATGCTGAATAATGCGGATAAGAAATGGGCCTTGCAGCGGAACTATCTGGATGGACTGGTGCGTCAGCAACGGTTGCAACAAGCCATCGCCTGGTTGTCGCCCTCCGAATTGTTCGATCAGACGACGGATGCTTTATGCCGTACCGATGCGGGCAGCTTCCTTAAATATATGGAAAGTTTGCGTAAATACCGGGAGAACGTCATTACCTATTTCAAGGATCATAAGCTGTTTGAGTCTACTGCTTACTTTACTGCCCAATCTTTGGATGAATTCCCTACACAGGCAGAAATAGACTTGGGAGGAGAAGAGGTGTGGAAGAAATATGACAGAAGTAATTCTGAATTTCCGTATCTGGATACCAGCGGTGTTCCCCGCTATGTTCCTCAACCGATCACACTTTCGGCTACGTTGGGTGCCGCGCTGGGACGTTTATGTGCCCTGCTGGGATTGGTGATCGTATTGTTGGTCGGGACAATCGTGTCGTTTATGAAATATGATGTCAGATAATAAATAATTACAGTTATGTTTACAACTTTATATATACGTGAATTGCAGAACTATTTGTATAGCCTGCGCTTTCAGGTTTCTTTTGTAATTGTTGTGCTGGTGTTTACGTTGGGTAGTGTTTCATTTGCTTCTTCTTTTAAGGATATGCATGATAACTATACCAAATATAGCGTAGCACAGCAGGAAGCAATAGGCAAACAAGCCGAAAATATCTCAAAAGTAGCGACAGCAAGGAATAGCTTTATCATCTCTCCGCGTGAAAACAGTGTGATTGCGGATTGTAAGGAGAGCTATTTACCTAACCGCATTACTTATAGTGCTTATAATGTGTTTGATTATTCGGTACGTCATGATAGCAATAATCCTCTTCTGATCCGTACGGATAGTTTGAGTTGGTCGTTTATCGTTTCCATGTTCCTGAGTTTTATTACGCTGCTTTTTGCTTTTGATGCTATTTCAGGGGAAAAAGAGGAGAGGACGCTGGCTTTGGTCTTTTCAAATGCCGTACCCCGGCGCACCTTCTTGTGCAGTAAACTTTTGAGTATTATAACAGTGATAGGAGTCATGGAGTTGGTCGGTATCATAATCAGTCTGATTATCCTGGCTGTTTCCGGTCAGGTGCAGTTGAACAGTAGCTTTCTGATAGAGACTGCCGGGTTTATACTGATCAGCCTTTTGTTTATCACTACGTTTGCCGTATTCGGTTTGCTGTCGTCGGTGGTGACGCGCTACTCCAATATCAGTTTGCTTATCTCGCTTTGTTTCTGGTTGTTTGCTGCGGTAGTCATTCCTAATACGTCTGTCTTTTGGGCAAAGACGCTGTTCAGCATACCGACATCGGACGAAGTGGCTCAGAAGCGTCAGGAGGCATCCAATGATATTAACCGGAATGCACCGGAAGGAAGCTGGTCGTCCAATGGTATGGATGCGTTTTATCCCCGGCATGAGTTGCGTGCACGAAACCAGAGCAATCTGATGAATAGCGATAAGAAGTATAATGATGCCTATTACCTGCAACAGTTCCGTCAGTTTGAGCAAACCCGGAATTTCACGCTGTTGTCACCGATCGCGCAGTTCGATTATATGAATGAAGCGTTTCTGGGAGGTGGTTACCTGCGTTTCCAGAAGAACTGGAATGACCTGCATGCTTTCCAGGAACAGTTCTTACAGTGGTTCAAAGATGTCGATGCCAAGGATGACGGCAGCCCTCACTGGTATAATCCTTATGAAGATTATTCCACCAGCAAGAAACCTGTAGCCGTCGATCAGATTCCTCAATATCAGGAACAGATCGCCTCTTTCGGGCAACGCATCGAATTCATCGGAGGTTATATGATTGCTATGATACTCACGATTGCTGTTTTGTTTATGGCTTGCTTTTATTTCTTTACAAGATACGATGTACGGTAATAATTGTCTAAATTTTGTACACAACTGTCTAATTATTGGACAGAATGGGAATTTAGTGATAAATATATATGTTTGATAAATAGATGTTTGTGTGTTTTGGCACGCTGTTTGCTCTATAAATGGCGTTGCCGGACATACTGTAAAGTAAAACCGGACAACTGTCCGTTATTGGACAGGTTTATTATTTATAAAACTGGTAGTTATCAGATAGATACACTTATGGCATGCTATTTGTCATGAATTAGGTAAAAAGATAAACAATACTAATAAGATGTGTGTTTTCAACATGAAGGGAGCAACTCTGGCGAACTGCTCCCTTTTATAACCTAAAAAGGTTAACATAATTGATGAGGTTCTCTTTGGCGAGAGAACAAGCTCTTCCTTGTGCGTGAGCATAGGGGAGAGATTTTTTTATGCTTTAGCTCCTTTCATGGATAACTTTTCAAGGAAATATACGATAGCGAAGCCGAATATCATTAATCCTACGGCTTCCCACAACAACTGGTCCGGCAAAATATTTGCTTCGACCAACGGCTTGATCACTCCATGGCTGTCGGTATATGTCTCGATTGTTTTTTTCCAGGGCCATACTTTGTTGAGCGAACCCAGCATAAAACCGGCCAATACTGCGATTGTCGTATCATGGAACCGGCGCAGGGCATAAGAGAGTACTCGTGAAAATGAAGTGATGCCCAATGCCGCGCCACAGATAAATACGAGCATGACCGGGATATTGAGTGTCTTTACCGCTTCCATGATATAGAAATATTTTCCGAGCAATACCAGAATGAAACTACCCGAAATACCCGGCAAGATCATCGCGCAGATCGCAATGGCTCCGCAAAGGAAGATAAAGAACAGGTTTGTCGGTGTCTCCGCCGGTGTGGCAACGGTAATGTAATAAGCAATGATAGCCCCAATAATAAAACTCAGTATCGATTTCCAGTTCCATTGCTTGATATCTTTCGATACGAACCAGGTGGAAGCCAGTACTAACCCGAAAAAGAAGGCCCACACCAAGATCGGATGGGTAACCAACAGCCAGGTAATGAGCTTTGCCAGCGAGAAAATGCTGATCCCGATGCCGGCAACGATAGCCAGCAGGAAGTTGGCATTTATCGCTTTCCAGAAAGCGGCGATCTTACCGGTGAAGAGTAGCTTCAGGCTTGCTCCGTTAATACTCTTGATCGAATCAATCAGTTCTTCATAAATACCAACAATAAAGGCAATTGTGCCGCCCGATACGCCGGGAACAACATCGGCTGCGCCCATACCCATGCCTTTCAAAAGTAGGAGACCGTAGTCTTTTAGATTTCTGTCCATTATTAGTTATTATTGTCCTTATTATTGAGGAATTCCTTTGTCAGATCTTCCGGCGGGATATGTTTGCCCAGCAACTGCTGCTCCACATCGCTGAAGTCGATACCTGAGTTTTCCAGGTACTCGATCAGTTCTTTCGGGGTAGTTTTGCTGAAGTGCTCGCCGAAATGCTTCATATCTCCTTTAGCCAGATAAGCCATAGCCATATGGAGATGGATAAAAGGCAGATTCGGATTAACGGCATATACCTTATTATAATATTTGATCGCCTTGTCGATATCGCCTTTCATGTAGAGATACTGTCCGGCATGGAAAAGACTTTCAAAATCCTCCGGTTGATAGTATTCTCCTTTATCCAATACTTCGAACAGACGTTCGGTGGTCTCGACTGCCTGCTTGTCTTCTCCGTTTTCCACGTAAGTCAAGGCCAGCAGAGAGAGTATCCTGACATTGTTGGGGAATAGTTCGATCGCCTTTGTCAACGTCTTGGAAGCTTCCCGGTGACGTTCCGTTTCCGCACAGCAACGGATGAAGTTGATGTATGCAGCCGGTTCGTTGTCAGTCACCTTTTTGCCGATAATATCTTTCAGCAGATTATAGGCACCTTCAAAATTCTCGAGTTTGATATAGCACTCTGCCATGAGCGGTTTGATGCGCTCCGCCATCTCAAAGTCGCCATTGATGTCCTGATATACTTCCAGTGCCTTTTCATAATTTTCGTTCATGTAGAGGCAGTAGGCTTTCAGTATCTTCAATTCCGGGTCCGAATCATCGCAGGTCAGTGCAAAGTCGAATGCTTCGATTGCCTTTTCGAACTCCAGTTTGATCGAATATAACCGTCCGAGTGTGAACCAGTATTCGTGAGAGTAGGGGTTTTTGTCGATCAGTTCGTTGCAGATGCTGATCGCCCCGTCGATGTCTCCTTCTATTTCCCGGTTGTAGCATAACTCATCTTTCAATACCAGATTCTGAGGGAATAAATCAATGCCGCGGTTTATGAAATCGCGTGCTTCATTGTTCATTTCCATATCACTTAAAAGGGGAGCGGTATATTCGAACACGGTTTCCAGATAATCGCAATCCTCTTCGATCAATTTTTCTGTGTACTCGATCAGTTTATCATATCGGTCGAGCATGCAATAGCATTCTAACCGTAATAAGTCGAGGTCCTGGTTGTCTGTTTCAGCGATTGAATCGATCAGAGCCAGTGCACTGTTATAATCTTCATTATAAACGAAGAGTTTGCATTGTCTGATCTGTAAGTCTGTATTACCCGGATGAAGTTTTAGTCCTAAGGCTAAAACTTCATCAAAGTAGTCATAATTATCCGATTCTTCAAAGCTGCCCAACAATTCATCTACTTCATCCGCATCGAAATAGGGCTCTTTTCCCATTTCGCGGGCAGACAGATAACGTTGTAGCAGACGTGAAATATCATCTTTTTTCATAGGGAATAATTTAATTGGCACATTGTTAAGCCTTGTCCTTCACCTTGCTCCACGTATCTTTCAGGGATACGGTGCGGTTGAAGACGAGCTTTTCGGGCGTAGAGTCTTTGTCTACGTTGAAATAACCGATACGCTGGAATTGTAAATAATCTAACGGCTTGGCGTTCGCCAGATATTTCTCAACGTAACAGTTCGTCAATATTTTCAGAGAATCCGGATTGATGATCTCTTTCATCGCATCCAGCACAGAGCAATTCTTGGCTTCGCGGATCGCAGCCAGTTCATCACGCGGATTTTCTACTTTCCAGAGGCGGTCGTACAAGCGGACTTCTGCCGGCAGACTATGCGCACAACTCAGCCAATGTAGCGTTCCTTTTACCTTGCGGTTGCTGTCCGGCATGCCGCTCTTGGTATTCGGATCGTACTCGCAATATACTTCCACCACTTCGCCTGCATCGTTTTTCTTGCAACCGGTACATTTCACGATGTAAGCATTCTTCAGGCGTACTTCCTGTCCGGGAGTCATACGGAAGAACTTTTTCGGTGCATCTTCCATAAAGTCGTCTCTTTCCATCCACAGTTCGCGGCTGAATTCGATCAGGTGGCTGCCTGCTTCCGGGTCTTCCGGGTTGTTGATAGCTTCCATCTCTTCCACCTGTCCTTCCGGATAATTGGTGATGATCAGTTTGACCGGATCGAGAACGGCTGATACACGGGTAGCACGGGCATTCAGGTCTTCACGAACGGCACTTTCCAACAAGGCGAATTCGTTCAGGGCATCGTAAGTGGTATATCCGATCTTATCGACGAACTTGCGGATAGACTCGGGAGAATAACCACGGCGGCGGAATGCACAGATAGTCGGCATACGGGGATCGTCCCAACCGTCGACCAGCTTTTCTTTTACCAGTGTAAGCAGGTTACGTTTGCTCATCAGTGTATAACTCAGGTTCAGTTTGTTGAACTCAGTCTGGCGCGGACGGTTGTCGTCGAGGTCTTTACCCTCTTTCAGCCAGTCGATGAACAGGTCGTATAACGGACGGTGTACCACAAACTCGAGTGTACAAAGCGAATGTGTAACGCCTTCAAAGAAGTCGCTCTGTCCGTGGGCAAAGTCGTACATCGGATAAACTTTCCATGTGTCGCCGGTGCGGTGATGGTGTGCCGATGTCACTACGCGGTAGATGATCGGGTCGCGGAAGTGCATGTTCGAGTTTGCCATATCTATTTTGGCACGCAATACCATAGCACCTTCTTCCACTTCGCCGTCGCTCATCTTTTGGAACAACGCCAGGTTTTCTTCGATGGGACGGTCGCGATAGGGACTATTGATACCCGGTTGGGTAGGGGTTCCTTTCTGCTGGGCGATAACTTCCGAACTTTGTTCGTCGATATAGGCTTTTCCTTCTTTGATCAGACGGATGGCAAAATCCCACAATTGCTGGAAATAGTCGGATGCGTAATAGATGTTACCCCAATGGAATCCGAGCCATTCTATATCTTCCTTGATTGCATCGACATACTCTACATCTTCTTTTACAGGGTTCGTGTCGTCGAAACGAAGGTTACAAACTCCGTTGTAACGTTCTGCAATACCGAAATCCAGACAGATTGCTTTGGCGTGTCCTATATGCAGATAGCCGTTTGGTTCGGGCGGGAAACGGGTTTGTATACGTCCGCCATTTTTACCTTCTGCCAGGTCTTTTTCAACATTTGCTTCAATAAAATTCAGGCTTTTTTTGCCTTCTTCTTCGTTCGTTCTGATATCGCTCATATCTGTTATAAATATGTTATTTCTTTATTAACGGAGCAAAGGTAGCGATTTCTTTATTTGCTGCATAGCAATACAAGTTTTTTCCTGTATTTGTGGCTTAATTTTATCGAACAGAATCTAATAAATCTGTGTTGTCTGAGTAGTATGGGAAGGTTAAAAGGATTAGATTTGAATATAGAAATAATTGAGCTATCTGTTTAGTGACCGGTTGTAACTGGCTCCCCTCTTGAGAGGGGGCAGGGGGTGTGTTAAAGCCAGTCAATAAAACAAGCCTTGTAACAGGT
>NZ_QSDP01000158.1:0-9339 GCF_003463685.1 Parabacteroides sp. AM58-2XD | reverse complement strand
AGACCTCTTATAAGATCTCACGAATCATAGTCAAGAGACTTTGGTTTGCAAAATCTTCACGTAAAAAATCCAGTCGTTAAGGTTCTATTTTCATAGTTAAGACTTTTCTTTCTGCAAGATTACCTTTATTCCCCAATTACACAACTTTTTTTGAAATATTTTAATGATTTATGCCACAAAACATATTTTAATAGAAATTTTGGTGCGGTTGCCCTGTTAAATAACTCACACCGCAGGAAAAAAGATAAAAATAATGTATCTTTGCAGTTTCAAATTCTCTGATTATAAACAAAATCGTTTATGGATACAAAGACAACAACGCCAGAATATCTCTTTGAAAGCAGTTGGGAAGTCTGTAATAAAGTGGGAGGGATCTACACAGTGCTGTCTACAAAAGCGCACACTCTGCAACAGATGTTTAACGATAAAGTGGTATTTATCGGACCTGATGTGTGGGGACCCGCTAACGCTCCGGACTTTATCGAAGATGATGCTCTGTTTGCTGATTGGAAAAAACATGCAAGAACCACTGACAAACTAAAAATGAAAGTCGGACGCTGGAACGTACCTGGTACTCCTCCGGTGGTATTAATCGACTTCAAGCCTTTTTTCAGTGATCGGGACGCTTTCTTTTACTCCATGTGGGAAAACTTCAGGGTAGATTCGATGCACGCCTATGGCGACTATGACGAATCCTGTATTTTTGCCTATGCAGTAGGAAAAGTGATTGAAAGTTTCTACAACTTCTACAATCTATCCGATAAGAAAGTAACAGCACTGTTCAATGAATGGATGCTGGGTATGGGAGCGCTTTATATCAAAAAGCAAATCCCCGCCATTGCAACCCTGTTCACTACTCATGCTACATCTATCGGCCGTTCCATTGCCGGCAACAACAAAGCATTATACGCTTATATGGACGGATACAACGGCGACCAGATGGCGAAGGAACTGAATATGGAGGCCAAACATTCGCTGGAAAAGCAAACGGCTCACCATGTGGACTGTTTCACGACAGTCAGCGATATCACAGCCCGGGAGTGTAAGCAATTACTGGACAAGGCTCCGGATATTGTTACCCCGAACGGTTTTGAACCCAACTTCGTTCCCGAAGGAAAAGAATATACCAAGAAACGTGCAGAAGCCCGCAAAACGTTGATCAATGTAGCCGAGAAATTACTGGGATGCCCCATCTCTCCGGATGCATTGCTTGTATCGACCAGCGGACGGTATGAATACCGTAACAAAGGAATCGATGTCTTCATCGAAGCCATGAATCGTGTACGCAATTCAGGAGAATTACAACGAGAAGTCGTTGCCTTCCTGATGGTTCCGGCCTGGGTCCGCGATGCACGCGCCGACCTGAAAGAGGTGATTGAAAAAAATGTTCAGACAACCTCTCCCATGCAAATGCCTTTTATTACCCACTGGCTGAATCTGATGGATCAGGACAAGGTATTAAATTATATCTCACACGCAGGATTCACAAATCAGGCTTCCGAAAAACTGAAAATAATATTTGTACCCTGCTACCTGGACGGACGCGACGGAATCTTTAACAAACCCTATTACGATCTGCTGATCGGTATGGACGCAACTGTATATCCGTCATACTACGAACCCTGGGGATACACTCCACTGGAAAGTGTTGCCTTTGGCATACCGACAGTAACGACCAATCTGGCCGGTTTCGGCCTTTGGGCGGAAAAAAGTGTCTCCGGCAAAAACATCAGCGAAGGTGTGGCTGTTATTGAACGGACAGACTTCAACTATTTCGATGTTGCTGATGCTATCACTGCTTCAATTCTCTCACTCGTCAAGAAAGACAAAAAAGAAGTTGAAGAAATACGCAAACGCTGTTTTAAACTGGCAAAACAGGCTGAATGGAGTAAATTTATTGTTTTCTATCAAAAAGCTTTCAGCGACGCATTGGAAGCCGCAACCAAAAGAAACAGTTAAACATAGCTCATAATTAGCAAGATAATCCTATCTTTGCCACAGTTTTTTTACATCTTATTAAAAGTTGAATCATTTTAAATCTCACAATAATGAAAATCAAGGCGAATAACGCAAACAGTCCGATCTGGAAGGACGTTTATTCACATTCGATGCTCCCCGAAGCATTACAACCCTTACACGAAATGGCTACTAATTTGTGGTGGGTATGGAATCATGAAGGAGCTAAATTATTTGGAAAAATCGACAAAAGCCTTTGGATATCTACGGAAGGCAATCCGGTACTTTTGCTCCAAAGCTTATCTTTCAAACGCATTGAAGAAATCCAGGCCGACAAAGTGCTGATGGCCGAAATCCAGGAAGTTTACGCCAGCTACAGAAAATATATGGACGTAAAACCGGATGCTACTAAACCGTCTGTTGCATATTTCAGTATGGAATACGGACTCACTAACGTGTTGAAAATCTATTCAGGTGGTCTGGGTGTTCTGGCAGGTGACTACCTGAAAGAAGCCAGCGACAGCAACATCGACCTGACAGCTGTAGGTTTCCTATATCGCTACGGGTACTTTACACAATCACTGTCTATGGACGGACAGCAGATTGCAAACTACGAACCGCAGAACTTCAACTCTTTACCTCTTTCTCAGGTAATGCAGTCAAACGGCGAACCGATGGTATTGGAAGTACCTTACCCAGGCAGAACCGTATATGCTCATATCTGGAAAGTAAGCGTAGGACGTGTTCCTTTGTATCTGATGGATACAGATATTCCTCAGAACAGCGAATGGGACCGTTCAATCACTCACCAGTTATATGGCGGCGACTGGGAAAACCGTATGAAACAGGAATACCTGTTAGGTATCGGCGGTATCCTGATGCTGGATAAACTGGGTATCAAAAAACAGATCTATCATTGTAACGAGGCCACGCAGCATTGATCAATGCGCAGCGTCTGGTTAACTATATCCAGAACGACGGACTTACTTTCAATCAGGCATTGGAAGTTGTACGCGCTTCTGCTCTTTATACAGTACATACTCCGGTTCCTGCCGGACACGACTATTTCGACGAAGGCCTGTTCGGTCGCTACATGGGTGAATTCCCCGGTAAGCTGGGTATCAGCTGGCAGGAATTTATCGATATGGGACGCGAGAATCCGGGTTCTAACGAAAAGTTCTCTATGAGTGTATTCGCTTTGAATACTTGCCAGGAAGCAAACGGTGTAAGCTGGTTGCACGGAAAAGTATCACAGCGCATGTTTGCTCCGGTATGGAAAGGATATTTCCCGGATGAACTGCATGTAGGATATGTAACTAACGGCGTACACATGCCGACATGGGCTTCTACAGAGTGGAAACGTTTCTTCCACCAGCGTTTCGGTGAAAAATTCTTTGAAGACCAATCCAACAAAAAACTTTGGGAAGCCATCCAGAACGTCAACGATGACGATATCTGGGAACTGCGCAAAACTCTGAAGAATAAACTGATCGAATACATCAAAGGCCAGTACAAACAGAGCTGGTTGAAGAATCAGGGAGACCCCGTAAAGGTTGTTTCTATCCTTGAAAAGATCAACCCGAATGCGTTGCTGATCGGTTTCGGTCGTCGTTTCGCCACTTATAAACGTGCACACTTATTGTTCACAGACCTTGACCGTCTGGCTAAGATCGTAAACAATGAAAAATATCCGATCCAGTTCGTATTTACCGGAAAAGCCCACCCGGCTGACGGCGGCGGACAGGGATTGATCAAACATATCGTAGAAATCTCACGTCGTCCGGAATTTTTGGGTAAGATCATCTTCCTCGAAAACTACGACATGCGTCTGGCACGTCACCTGGTTGCCGGTGTCGACGTTTGGTTGAACACTCCGACTCGTCCGCTGGAAGCATCAGGTACATCTGGTGAAAAAGCAGAGATGAACGGTGTTCTGAACTTCTCCGTACTCGACGGATGGTGGTACGAAGGTTATAAAGAAGGTGCAGGTTGGGCATTGACCGACAAGCGCACTTACGAAAACCAGCAGTATCAGGATCAGTTGGATGCCGCTACGATCTACCATATATTGGAAACAGAGATCATCCCGACTTACTATGCTAAAAACAGTAAGGGATATTCTCCCGAATGGATCCAGTATATCAAGAACTCAATGTCTCAGATCGCTCCCGACTATACTATGAAACGTATGTTGGACGATTATATCAGCCGTTTCTACAGCAAACTGGCTAACCGTTCCGCTCATTTGCGTGAAGGTAACTATGCTGAAGCCAAAGCTATCGCCGCATGGAAAGAAGAAGTGGCAGAACATTGGGACAGCTTCCAGGTTGAATCATTCACTTGCAGCAAAGATCTGGCTATCGACGGACCGGTTGTCGGCAAAGAATATTCATTCAATCTGGTAATCGACCGCAAAGACCTTCAGGGAATGCTTGGAGCCGAAGTGGTTGTGACCAAAGAAAACTCGGAAAATCATCAGCTTGAATTGCTTTATACAAAACCGTTCGAGTTGAAGAAAGAAGAAGGTTCTAAACTGTTCTTTGAATTGAAAACAACTCCGAGCGAAGCTGGTGTTCATAAAATGGGCTTCCGTGTTTACCCTGTAAACAAAGAATTGCCTCACCGTATGGACTTTGCTTATGTTCGTTGGATTCAGTTATAATAAATAATTATAGCAAATATAAAAAAGGATGCTTCCATAACGGGGGCATCCTTTTTTCATATTTATTAATATCCAGGATTCTGTGTCAGATTTCTATTCAGGGAAAGTATATTTTCGGGAATCGGAAAGACAGTCGTATAACCACTGCTTTCTCCCGGTAACTGCGGACGGCTGCTATAGGTCCGTGTAAAAAGACCAAAGCGGACCAGATCCTGCCTCCTCCACCCTTCCCAAGCAAATTCCAGTTGACGTTCGGCCAGTATATTATCCAGAGTAGCCTGACGGTCCGGCATTCCAACACGGGAACGGACCTGATTCAACTCTGCATCCCCGTTTCCCCCGTTACGGACCAATGCTTCACTTCTCATCAACAAAACATCGGCATAGCGGAACAGCACAATATCATTATCCATCAACTTCCCGTCTTTAGTAGCCGTTTTATCGATTGCATATTTCTTCATACGGGCACCCGCCACCTTCTCAAACGGTTTGCCGGATATATCCACATCGACCTTCCAGGGCAGATATTCCAACACCTGCCCGGTATCGAGCCGAACGGTATCCCCATTCAGATCAAGCACAACACCGGCAAAATAGCATTTACTGAAACGGGCATCGACCGAATCCGTATCATAACCGAAAGTCCGGAGCGCTTCTATTGTAGCGGCAGAGCCATTCTCACCGGATAATCCGTAAGCCTTCGCATGATTATAATGACGGGAACGAAACAAGTATTGCATCTGGTTCGTATAAAAATTCTTATCCACCGGAATCGTAAAGATATTCTCTACAGAGGTTTCGTTAAATACGGAAAAGTTCTCTTCATAAGTACGTGACAGTTGGTAACCAAGCGCTGTTATGGAATCGCAATAAGCGATCACGGTTTCCCACGCATTCAACCGTTGACCGCCGACTTCAAAAAACACACTTCTTCCATCCGGCTGATTTCCGGCCGTCCAGCTATTATTCGTGTAAACTTCGGCATTCAAAGCCAGTTTAGCCAACAGGAAATAAGCAACCGGACGTGTCAAACGCCCATAATAGTCACCGAGCTGGTTACTACGCTCCGCACTTAGCAACGGTGCTGCTTCCTGTAATTCTTTTACCACAAACTCAAACACTTCCTGCCGGGTACTCTGCTTTACATCTTTCATCGGAGTGGATGACGACAATACCAGCGGAACACGTCCGAACATATCCACCAGGTAATAATAATACATGGCCCGGAAAGCCCGCACCTCAGCTATATAAGCCGGGATATACCGGTTGTCCGTCTGCTTATAAAATTCATCCAGACGTTCCAAAGACTTATTGCTCAATACAATCACCTTATACAGATACTCCCAGGTCGCCCGTATGGCATCACTGCTGACACCCCATTTATGCAGGAACAAACCTTGCCAGAAACCACCGTCATACCAGTCGCCACCACGGGTCGGAAGGATCGCCTCATCCGTCGTAAAGGTATTCAGATCATATATTCCCCGGTAAGTACCCTGTAATCCCTGGCTATCGCTGTAACCACCTACATAATTATAAAGCGTAGCAACCGTGTTCAGGTAGACCGAAGTGGCATTATCATAGGCTTCCTCTTCCGAAATCTGATCCTGCGGATTCTCTTCCAGGAACTTACTACAGGAAAGAAAAGTAAGACCGCACAAAATATAGGATAGTAAAACTAACTTCTTCATCGCTGCTAATTATTAAAATTGAAAACTCAAACCGACCGTATAAGAACGGTAAACCGGATAATTCCGCTTATCGTCTATCCCCAGCGTATTATTCACAATATAACTATTGATCATAGGAGTCAGGCCGGAATAGCCGGTGATCGTTGCCAGATTATTGACAGAACAGGACAACCGCAGGTTCTGCACATATTTCTTCCACTTGCCCAGCGGGACATTCCATCCCACGGTCAGATAGTCAAAGTTAATGTAATCACCTTTCTCCAACCAGTAATCCGTTGCCGTCTGATCCTTTATATTCTGCTCCGGAGCACCTTGCAGCACATTGTAATCGGGGAAACTGCCCATATTCATATAAGTAAGGGAAGTCCCGTTGTATATCTTATGCCCGAGGCTCCGTTTATCTGTAAAGAGACATCGAACTGCTTGTAGCGGAAACTGATATTCGACCCCAGCATCGTCTTGGGAGTCGCCTGTCCGGCAATGTAACGGTCTTCGCCATCTTCCAGATTCACGCCATCGCCATTCAGGTCGGCAATCTCATATCTGTAACTACCATCCTCCTGCTGTGTCAGTCCGGTACAATGAGGAAGATAAAAGACACCTAAAGGCTGTCCGACAACCTGATAGACGATATGGTTATAACCGCCATGAAAACCTGCGCCATTCAGATCGGAGATACTAGTATATTCCGGTGCTGACATCTGTTCGCCTTTATACATGCCGCTCAGGGACAGGAGTTTGTTCTGCTGGAAAGTCACGTTGACATTAATACTCAATTCCATATCCTTCGTTTGCAAGGGAGTAACGCCGAAACCCAGTTCGACACCACTATTCCGCATCGAACCGAGGTTTGCCAACAATTTATTGTAGGCAAAAGGCGGAACGCTCACATCATAAAGATAAAGCATATCGCTGGTCTTCGAATTATAATAATCGACAGTCATCAACAGGCGGTTACGGAAGAAACCGACATCTATACCTGCATTCACAGTACGTTTTACTTCCCATTTCAGGTCAGGGTTGGCATTCCGGATTACCCCCATCGTTACCGTCGGGCTGCCTCCTACCGATACCACGCCATTGGGTTTCACCAATTGCAGGGAGTTATAAGAATCGATTGCATCCTGATTACCGGAAAGACCGTAGCCGGCACGTAGTTTCAAATCATTCAGAAAAGTAAACTGTTTCATAAAATCCTCCTCCGTGATTATCCAGGCAGCCGAGACAGAAGGAAAGAATCCCCATTTGTTATTCTTGCCGACTTTGGAAGAAGCATCCGCACGGGCATTGACCGTCGCCACATATTTTCCGGCATAGACATAATTGGCACGTCCCAGGAAAGAACTCAGCCGAGGATCTTCATAGTAAGAGTTCGTCCCCTCCCAAAGACGTACAGCTCCTGCCTGCAAATTATTATATCCGAATTTATCCGTTGAGAAATTCGTAACAGTCGTATAAAATCCGGTCAGGATATTCTTCTGAGCTTCCGCCAGTCCAAGCGCATCCAGGTGATGCTTTCCCCAATCATTAGAATAACTTAGCAACAGATTACCCAACAGGTCCTCCATTTTCCTCTCACCTTTATAGGCCTGTCCGTGCGCCCATACCGTGGTCGGCAGATACTGGGAGTTATCTATTATATTATATGTATAGGAACCGAAGGCTGAAAACTTAACCTGTTTGCTCAGATTGACCGTAAACTTCAGATGGGTATTGAAATGAGCATTCGAATCATCATCTTTCACCTCCAGCCAGGCAAGCGGATTGGTAATCTGGCTGGCATTGGTTACCCCATTCCATGCTCCGGTCTGCTCGTCCCGATGGTTCGGGAATGTCGGATTAAACGCGGCAGCCGAATAGAAAGTCTTCTGGATATCATTCAGATAACGGTTCTTTTGCAGGGAACCGAAGACACCCAGGTCTATCTTCAACCGATCATTGAAAGCACGCTGGGCGATATCCAGTTTAACGGTAAAGTTCTGGAAATCGTTTGTCCGCACCACGCCATCCCGGTCCATAACACCGAGGGAAGCACGATAGTTGGACGTTTCAGAGCCTCCTCCCAAAGCTATATGATGATTCTGCACAATCCCGGTCCGGGTTATTTCATCCGGGAAATTCGTATTATAACCCAGATCCAATATGTCGATATTACGTTCGGAAGCCACCGCCCGGAAATCATCTCCCGACAGCATCTTCATATTCTTATAGACAGCTTCCACCCCGAAACTGCCATCGTAACTGATACTGAAAGCACCGCCTTTCCCTTTCTTCGTCGCCACCTCGATCACCCCCGAAGCACCACGCGAACCGTACTGTGCCGTCTCGGAAGCATCTTTCAGGATAGTGAAGCTCTCGATATCCGCCGGATAAATGGAACTAAGCGTATTCAGGTCGGAAGAAACGCCATCGATAATAACCAGCGGGTCGTTCCCTCCGGTCAGCGAAGTCGTTCCCCTCACCCGAACAGCACTCAGTGCAGCCGCCCTGTTTGCTCCGGTAGAGATACTGACCCCCGCCGCCTGTCCGCTCAAAGCGTTCAGCGAACTGGAGACAAATCCCTTGTTCATACGTTTTTCAGAAACTTTATCAACAGAACCGGACATGGTCCGCTGATTCCCCGTTGCATATCCAACGGCTATCTCATCATCCAGCCGTATGGAATCAGGCACAACCGTCCTGAATGTATCCGTCGGTAACGGAGCGACCTGCGCCTGCCCTTCAATCCCCCGGACAGCTAATAAAAATATAGGAAATATGAATAAAGAAGAATAGAACTTAACCATATGCATATCGATTTAAGATTATGAACCCCTTTTCAATAAAAACTATCGACCGCAAGCGATTGTTCATAAATATAATAAATGTTTTTAAGTAAATGCTTATTTCTGTAATATTACTTGTATTGGCAGGTTCACTATTTATCATATTTGAACTATCTTTAATAAAGAACCAGATACGCGGCTGGCTCTTTCACTTTTAATTGGTTCTTTCTACTAATGCCCCCAATATAAATTCAAGACAGTATCT
>NZ_QSDP01000157.1:0-9578 GCF_003463685.1 Parabacteroides sp. AM58-2XD | reverse complement strand
GAAATGTGGCTAAAGCCAAAAAAAGAACCTGCTTATAAACCGTCAGCTAAAGCAGACGGCAAATGAACCTGTAACAGATGAGTCACTTTGACAGTTGGATAGCTCAATTTTTTCTATACTTTCACTTTAGGCAATATCAATTCCAATAATTTATTTACCGACTCTTCGAGGCTCAACACCGAGGTATCCAACGACAAAGCCGGATGCTCCGGTGCTTCGAATGGGGCCGAAACGCCTGTAAAATCTTTGATCTCTCCCTTGCGGGCTTTTGCATACAATCCTTTTACGTCACGCCGCTCACATTCTTCGATCGGCGTATTCACATAAATTTCCAGGAAATTATCTTTTCCGATAATCGTAGAAGCCATCTCCCTTAACTCATTGTTCGGACTGATAAAAGCCGCTATAGTTATAACACCGGTGTCAATAAATAGTTTGCTTACTTCCGCGATACGACGGATATTCTCCACCCGGTCTTCCGCAGAAAATCCCAAATTGTTATTGATACCGCTACGGATATTATCGCCATCCAGAATACGGCATAACAGACCGCGCTTATGCAACTCACGCTCCAAAGCAATGGCAATCGTACTTTTACCGGAACCACTCAGCCCGGTAAACCAAACCATCACACTACGTTGTTTCAAAAGCGCCTCTTTATCCTCTCTTCCCAACATACGGTCGAAAATCGGATATATATTATTCGGCTGTGTATTATTCATTTTATTTCTTATTACCTTTTATATTAAAACTCCCAGATCATCGGTATCACGAACACGGAAATCAAAAACGTAATCAGGTTCAACGGCAATCCCACACGGACGAAATCCGTAAACTTATAACTACCGATACCTTGTACGATCAGATTCGTCTGATAACCGATCGGAGAACTGAAACTGGCTGACGCCGCCATACAAATCACCACAAAGAATGGTGTCGGGTTTACTCCCAACTGTGTAGCGACCGACAATGCTATCGGAAAACTCAAGGCCGCCGCCGCATTGTTCGTTATCAGTTCGGTAAAAATATTTGTTATGATAAAAATAATGGCAAGCAGAGCATACGGCCCGAGATTGTCAGCCATACTAATGATATAGCTGGCTACCAAGGCTGCAAAACCGGAATTTTCCATCGCCTTACTGATAGCAAACGCACAAGCGATTGTAATCAGAATATCCCAGGATATATATTTGGTATATTTCTTCGGAGGAAATATCTTCGTCCAAGCCATAATAATAGTAGTGATGCAAACGAAAAAGAACATATCCAGACGCATCCCCGGAATGGCTTCTTTCACGGCCGGCAATTCGCCAACTGTAGCCCCTACAATCATAAAGATAAGTAACCCCAGTGCCAGCCAACGTTTCTTTTTCGATACCGGTTCAGTATTTTCATTACCATTGGCAAGCATCAGGAAGACACTCGATTCTCCCCACGTTGGAATAAACGAATCATCGGCCCAAAGTACCAGTGTATCGCCTTCATGCAAAGTAACCTTATCCAGATCATGAGTGAAACGTTCTCCCCCACTTTTCACTTCCTTTACGATAGCACCGTAATGGCGGGCAAAATTAAACTCTCCCAATGTCTTATTGATACCGGGAAAACGGGAACCCAATACAGCTTCCACCCGATGCAGGTTTCCCGGACTCTCTTCTTCCCCATCGTCCACATAATTATCCTGACGGGAATCGGGCAATAACTTATTGGAGAATACAAACAGATACAGGATACCGGCTATGGCAATAAAAATGCCGACTTTTCCGAGTTCAAACATAGTGAACCCCTCGTAGCCGGCTTCAATAACCATACCATGAACAACCAGGTTGGTGGAGGTTCCGATCAGCGTACAAATACCGCCTAATATGGTTACATAAGAAAGAGGTATAAGAAATTTGGTAGCCGGAAGTTTTACCGACTCAGCCCATCGTTTGATGATCGGGGCAAAAATAACAACTACCGGAGTATTATTAAGAAAGGCAGAAATAAATGCAATAGGAGGCAACATCCGGACCTGGGCCTTTAAAACGGTAGTTTTTCCTTCCGGAAGCAGTTTCTTGATAACTTGCCCGAGCGCCCCGCTCTGCCGGATTCCTTCACTCACCAAAAAGAGCATGCCGACGGTTATCATCCCTTTGTTACTGAATCCCTCCAACATTTCTTTTGGAGACAATATTCCTACGACCAGGAATAATACTACAACAGTCAGTAATACCATTCCCGGTCGCATCCTATCCCATATCAATGCCGCAACCATTCCGGCCAGGGCTAGCAATACAAATAATATTTCGAAGTTCATCGCGTTCCTAATCTGTCTAAATTTCTCAGATAAGGTGCAAATGTAATAAGAAAATTAACGTTATTCGTACGCAAAAACCCTATTTTAATCCTTTTGACCAAAATAATCAGCAAATGGAAGAAAGAGGTTTCACGATAAACCAGGGGTTGTGCAAATCCTTCTTATTGTATTTCAACGGAGTTCGGCCATCTATGTGGAATACGTCACATCCGGCCCCTCTTGCGATCGCATGACCGGCAGCTGTGTCCCATTCCATTGTCGGTGCAAAACGGGGATAAATATCCGCACTTCCTTCTGCCACCAGACAGATTTTCAGGCTACTACCGCTACTGATCAAGGTAACAGGCTGTCCTTGTTTCCGCAGATTCTCTATAAAATCGGTCGTCTCCGGACTCTGATGCGAACGGGAAGCGACAACGACAATACCCTGATGTCCCATAGATACAGGCAGTCGCGTAGCTTTTTGCATAATCTCATCCATAGAAGGTTGCAGGTCACAATCTGCAATCAACTTATAAGCTCCTACAGAGTCAGCCGAAAAATAGAGTTCTTTCCGCACAGGCACATAAATAACTCCCAATACAGGGACTCCCTTTTGAATCAAAGCGATATTTACAGTAAACTCACCGTTCTTTTTAATAAACTCCTTGGTTCCGTCCAGCGGATCAACCAGCCAGAAAGTTTCCCAGGCAGCCCGTTCAGCATGCGGAATATCCTTCCCTTCCTCGCTCAATATCGGATACGGGGTCACGGAAAGGACATTCATTATCAGCTTATGAGCAGCTTTGTCTGCTTTTGTTAGCGGAGAATTATCAGCTTTGCGTTCAATTTCAAAATCAGATGCAGGATCTGTATAAATATCCATGATAGCTTTACCGGCATCTATCGCTGCCCGGATAGCAATGTAAAGATAGTTCGAATAGTTCATCATCACTCATATCTATTAGGTTGTGAATATACAAATATACTATTTTTTTCGAACAAAACGCAGCTGAAGTGATTTATTTCAAGCGGTCTTACCTATTAAGACATAAATGGCGTCTTTTTGACCTGATGCAAAACTCCTTTTTATGCATCCAGTCTGATTAAATTATACTTCTGACTACCGATAGCGATTGCTTCTGCATGTTCAAGTGTATGAATGCCGTGGCGCGACTCCATCCGTTCGATCAAGTTCAAATCAAACGAAGCAGATGAACTGGAAACAAAGAGAATTTGTCGTTTTTTATTAGCTTTGTCAAAAATATTTATAAAATGCCTGTTATACCGACACATAAAGCAGCCCAACAATCCGATTTCGGGATATTCCTGAAAGAAATATCCCCTACTCTTTCCCAGGAAACGATTGTGCATGCCCACCGGGATGATTACTATATATTTGGTATGGTGGATAGTGGAATCTGCCGCATCAATATCGACTTTAAAGAGTATCTGTTATCAGGAGGCAAAATGATGTGCATCCTCCCGTTCCTTTTCAGGTAAACGACATGCAACAATCTGAATTAAAGCAAATTTTCAATATCATTGCCCGCAGGATACCTTGAATAGTACAATCTTTACCTCGCGTTGTCTATTCTCTCGCTTTTCTATAAATCGTTATTTTGTATCAAAAAAACGATGAACAGAAAAAGAATTATTTATCTTACGGATTTAGTATTAGTGCCTCTCTTTCTTCTTACTTTATATACAGGCATCATGCTGCATATTGCAAGTCATGGCAGCAATCATGACATCTGGCATAACTGGGCGGTATTCCACGTTATTATCAGCTTGCTATTTACCGTATTCGGGATTATGCATGTCAAACACCATTGGGGATGGTACAAGGGATTAAAAACAAAAGGCATCAAAGGTAAAAATAAGGTCGTCTTATTATTATCTTTCACCTTTATCCTTGTTATTATAACAGGAATATTGTTATTATGTATAGAAGGTGCTAATTCTTCAACCGGGCTATTACATTATAAAGCAGGTCTTATGGCTGGAGTTTTAGGAGTTCTGCATATCGTGAAACGATGGCGCTTTCTAATTATCAAGAAAAAAGTTTCCTGATTTGTGCCAGTATTTCATGTTATGACGAACTAAACCCGAAAAGAAATAAATCCATATAAACAAATATCAGATATGAAGAGTTTTATATTAACTGCCGCTTTGCTATTGACAAGCGTGATAGCAATGGCACAAGTTACAAGGAGTGATCAACTTTCAAAAAAAACAGACATGAATACAAACGATAAGACTGCCTCGGAAAAGAAATTCGAAAAGCCGGACGACGTAACACTACGTTCGAAACTCACAGCAGAACAATATGCAGTAACACAACAGAATGCAACGGAACGGGCATTCAAGAATGAATACTGGAACGAAAAACGGGAAGGCATCTACGTAGATATCACAACCGGTGAGCCATTATTCATCTCGACGGATAAATTCGACTCCGGCTGTGGATGGCCCAGCTTTTCAAAGCCGATAGATAAAAGTTTGATTATGGAAAAAACAGACAAATCTTATGGCATGAACCGAACGGAGGTACGCAGCAAAACAGGAGACGCACACCTGGGACATGTGTTCAATGACGGCCCCATCGCCAAAGGAGGACTACGTTATTGTATCAACAGTGCCTCCCTGAAATTTATCCCAAAGGCAAAGATGAAAGAGGAAGGATATGCCGATTATATACCACTGCTCGAAAAGAAATAAAACGAATTATATCATTAATAATTAAATAATACAGTATATTCGCAAAAGAATAAAATCAAGTAAATATGGAAAAAGCGAATATCACGCTATACACAGTCATTGGCGACCCCGGCCGCATCGTAACAGCCATTCGGGAGCATTTTAAGGAAATGACAAAAGAGTTCACACCGGAAAACGGAAATATCCTTCTGACCCTTGCAGACGATTCAACGATCTCCTTCAATATCAATCACCGGCAGGACAAGCCTGATTTTATCGCCTCCCATACAGCCGGGATGGCAAACTATTTTTCTTCAGCAGAGACTCCGCTAGTCGAACTGAAGGAGAACGTTTTACAGCAAATCCGCGTATTCAACTGCGTGACCGGCATCACTTTCGATATCGACGACAACGGAGACCGTACCAGCTATATCATCAACGGCCTTTTCGCCATTGCGAACAATGTAAACGGCTTCCTGCTCTATCCCAGCATGCAGATATATACCCAGGAAGGCAAATTGCTATTCTCTATCAAAGGCGAAAGCCAGTTGACGGAATTTATGCCGATTGCCAATGCCGACCTGCTGGACGGAAACCGCCCCCAAGAATCGCCTGCCGATATGAAAAGACGCCTGCGCTCAAACGCCCTGCTCAAAGCAAGAAACATTCCTTATATGGAACAACTGCCCTGTGAAGTCCTGGAAAGCGAAGTGCAGATGAGAAGCCGTGAAAAATGGTGGAACGGGCAGCCGCCTTGTTTGCCGTTGCCGTCTATTCGGAAGTCATCCTCTCGGAAGATTCGGACCGCGAAAAAGCCCTCTTCTATTTCAACAAGATGAACGATTTGTATGGCGTCAAATCTTACCTTACGGAAAAAGAAACAGCCTATATCAATGACCCCAACCCCGAACGGCAAACCTGTATCCAGTTCGTATGGCGTTATGAATGCTGCGCCGTGTTGCTTTGGGCAGCAGGTGTTGTCGACGACCTCTCCCATCCGTCCGAGATTGTCGATGTGCCCGTCCTGGCTGCTATTTTCTGGCAACATAAAGGATTGCAGGACTTATTGTCCAAAGGCTATTCGCGTCCGGAAAAGGAAATATTGGATGAAGCAGACCTTACATTGCGTTACGACTGGGCCTGTGTGGATGCACGCATTCATGGGCAAAAAGCTCCGACCGGAATCGACGGCGGAATCGTGATAGAACGCCATTATGCCTTTAACTGGATTATCGGAGCGAATAACGGTGCCGATTGGGATCACATACAGCCGAATACATAATTCGGCTGCTCTATCAATCAAACTCCTATATGTTATGAATAAAATTAAAACAGGATTAGCCGCCTACGGAATGTCAGGACAGGTATTTCATGCCCCGTTTATCAGCACGAATCCGCATTTCGAACTGACGGCTATCACCGAACGAAGCAAAAACCTGGCCTGCGAACGGTATCCGCAAACCCGCATCGTCCGCAGCTTCGACGAATTGCTGGAAGTGGATGGCCTGGAACTGGTCGTAGTCAACACTCCCGACAGTTCCCATTATGAATATGCCCGTCGCGCACTTGAAGCCGGAAAACATGTCATTGTAGAAAAACCTTTCACCCAAACGGTAGAGGAAGCCAATGAACTGGTCGCCCTCGCCGCCGGAAAAGGATTGACATTGAGTGTTTATCAGAACCGCCGCTGGGACAGCGATTTCCTGACCGTTAAGGAAATACTCGCTAAAAACCTGCTCGGACGCCTGGTCGAGTTCGAATCGACCTTCCCCCGTTTCCGCAATTTCATCAAGCAGGGCACCTGGAAAGAAACAGGCGAAGCCGAAGGAGGCATGACTTACAATCTGGGAGCACATGTGATAGACCAGGCCGTGCAATTGTTCGGCATGCCGCAGGCCATCTTTGCCGACATCGCCACCTTGCGCGATAACGGAGTGGTAGACGATTATTTCATCATCCATCTCCTGAAACCCTCCAAAGCCCCTGAGGTAAGAATCACCCTGAAAGCCAGCTACCTGATGTGCGAACATGAGCCGCGTTTCACCTTGCACGGCACGGAAGGCTCTTTCGTCAAATACGGCCTCGACCGCCAGGAAGAAGACCTGACAAACGGCCTGATGCCCGACTCCCCTCATTGGGGCGAAGAGGATTCTTCCATCTGGGGTCTCCTGCATACCGAAAAGAATACTATAAATGTACGCGAACGATATCCGAGCCTCCCGGGCAATTACGGAGCTTTCTACGAAAACATTTACCAGCATATCCGTAACGGAGCCGCTTTAGAAAGCGATGCCCGCGAAGTGGTAGACGTTATCCGCTTGATTGAAGCGGCATGGGAAAGCAGCCGGACAAAATCGGTTCAGAACTTATAACCTAATCCGATAAGCAAACGAGAGAAACAAATGTTTCCCGTAAGCCGGTTATAATTTCCTACGGAGGAAACTACAGTTTCTTCCGCAGGAAACTCGCGTTCCCACCGCAGGAAATTGCAGTTCCCTGCCCAGGAAACTGGCGTTTCCTAAATACGAAACTACGAGGAAACTGTAATCAATTCAGTGACAATGCACTAACCCGTTTACTCATTCTTGCTATTCTTTGATGATTTTATTCTTCTTCCGGTACTCAGTCGTACTCAATCCGGTGGCATTTTTGAAAAAGCGGCTGAAGGTGGCCTGGTCTTCAAAACCCAGCAGCAGGGCAATCTCTTTGGAGCTTTTGGATGAATAGAGCAGCAGGCGCTCCGCCTCTGCTTGCACCCGATTGTGGATTACGCGGATGGCCGAAGGTTGTTGGTAGGTAGACAACAGGTTAGCCAGCGTCTTGGGTGACTTATTCAGCATATCGGCATATTCCTGCACCTGTTTCTTTTCTTTGAAATGGGTATCGACCAGGACATAGAACTTGCGAATCGTCTCGAACTGCATCCCGTTTTCCTTCCTTACGCCCTGCCTGTTTTCTGCGATACGCGTACATAATATAATAAAGCGTTTCAACAACACGCGGAGCATTTCATCCTGCAAATGGTCGCGGCTTTCAAATTCTTCACGCATAATCCCGGTCAGCGTCGCGATTTTCCGCCGCTCCTCACCGGACAAATCAAAGATAACGACATGCGAGGAACCGTGAAACAGCAACCCGTTGCACGAAACCTCATGGTCGTTGCCGTAAATACAATAAAAATTACTGTTGAACAACAAAGACAGATACTCGCCGTCCACCCGTACAAAGTCCACATGGTGCAGATGGGACAAGGTGAGCAACTGACCTTCTTTCAATACGACCGGTTGGTGGTCGACATCCAGTTCCAGTTGACCGGACAAAACCCATATAAACTTATACAAGGTTTTATCCTTCAGCAAAGCCTTGTTTTCATGTAAGGAGTCTGATAAAATGACTTTTCCTTTAATCTTTGTGTTCTCAAATAATAAATCTATCGTATTCATATGCTTAGTGTTATCTCCATTCCGTCGGAATCTCCCCCGTATGCCTGCGGAACCAACGTGAGAAAGTGTCGTGGTTGGCAAATCCCAGCATCGTTGCAATCTGCGAAGGACGCAGACGGGTTTTCGATAACAGGTCTTTTGCTTCCAGCAATACGAACTCACTAATCCACTCGGCCGCAGAGATACCGGCTCCTTGCTTACATCGGATATTCAATTCTTGCGAAGTGATTCCTAATTTCTCTGCGTAAAAGTACGCAGGAGAATGGTGATATCTACTAATTAATGTCGCAAATTGTTGGAAAAAGAGTGAATTTTCTGTTTTCGGCGTGTCAGACACTGCTTTTCCCTGTTGTAAATTTATAATCAGAGCTCTCAGGAGAGATTCGACCACCTTCGCACGCATCTCTTTCATCTGTTCTATTTGCGATTCGACAAGGCGCAGATAGATTTTTGTCTCCTCGATTTCGTCGGAAGGAATATCGCGGTACACGAGGCGCTGGCGGTTAATCAACAGCTCTTCGGACACATAAACAATTATTCCGGAAAACCGGGTGCTGGGAAAGGCTTCGACCGCCGTCACGTCGTCGCTGGCAGCGAGTAAAAGTTGTCCGGCCGATACATCGTATGTATGGTGCAAGGCTTTACAGGTAAAAGTTCCTCCGGTACAGATTACGGCCAGGGTACCCGAGTCCAGAGGCAGCAATTTATAGTCTTCACCCTCTTTTACATATAGGATTCTCAGCGAACTTTCGAGCTTCAGTTCCGGTGTTGATACGGAATTATACAAATCAACAGGTAAGATTCTTTCTGCTTTCATCATCATGTCTTTTTGTCTGTAATTTAATTTCCGGGTAAACATAAAAAGGTGTCTTTTAGTTTATTATGTTGGGTGATTTTATCTTTAGTTAAAAAAATAAGACATATTCCGCAAACCAAATCTTTTATCAGTATCGCCTAAAAGTCTTTTGATCATATATCCAATGATTCTTTTGTTAGAGGTAGGTGTAAATAAATTTAGAGGTAGGTCTATTTTCATTTAGAGGTAGGTCTAAATCGATTTACACCTACCTCTAAATAAAAAACATTAGCTCTTTTCATTCTTTTTATCCTAAACAAAAAAGAATCGTTATAGAGAGTTATCTTGATTTTTTATTCGG
>NZ_QSDP01000156.1:0-9682 GCF_003463685.1 Parabacteroides sp. AM58-2XD | reverse complement strand
TTTTTATTATCAATGCCTAAATATATTAAAAATTAATTACGATCCACAAGAACTTAAGTCGAATATGTTAATTATTAATTACACAATTAAGTTAACATGCTTTTTTCTATCTGTTACCAATTTTACCCTAAATAGCTGATTCACTAACGAATAGTTCTAACACACAAGACATAGTTCTGCTAGAACTATGATAACCTCTAACTAGTATTAATTATTAATCAAAAAACACATGAATTACAGGTCTATTTTAAAGCAAAATCAAGTTTCTTTGCTTTTAATCGCACTTGCTTTTCCTGTTTCAGTAACCACATCTTCCTTGTACGCAGCTACAACAGATGTATCTATTACCCAACAGAAAAAAGCCATAAGTGGAGTCATTTTTGACGGAGCAATGAATGAACCACTGATCGGTGCCAATGTCATTGTTAAAGGCACAACCAATGGAACTGTTACAGATCTGGATGGCAAATTCACTCTGGAAGCAAATCCTAATGACATCCTGGTTATCAGCAGCATCGGTTTTAAAACCATTGAGATCAAAGCCTCAGAAGCTGCTAAAGGAAAAATCATCCTGAGTGAAGACTCACAAGCCCTGGATGAAGTTGTTATTGTAGGTTATGGTACACAAAAGAAAGTAAATCTTACCGGAGCCGTCGCCTCTGTAAGCTCTGAAGAATTAAAGGAACGTGTAAATACGAATGTATTGGCATCCGTACAGGGACAGGTTCCGGGCGTTACAATTATCAGCCGTCCCGGTGCAGCACCATCCATTAACTTCCGTGGACGTGGTAACCTGGGTACCTCATCACCGCTTTTCGTGATTGACGGGGCGATTGCCGATGCCACTGTCTTTTCTGCTCTCGATCCGAACACTATCGAAAGCGTATCCTTCCTGAAGGATGCCGCATCTTCCGCTATTTACGGTTCACGTGCCGCTTATGGTGTTGTTATGGTTAAAACCAAAGGTGGTAAAGAAGGCGACCTGAAGGTAAATTATAATGGATACTTCGGCGTAAAAATGGCTACATACACACCGAAAGTTCTTAGTTCCGAATGGTATGCCCGGTTGGCTAACGAAGCTGCATTAAATGACAATCCCAATGCACAAGTCCCTTATACAGATGAAATGATCCAGAAATTCCGTGACGGATCGGATCCGGATATGTACCCGAATACCAACTGGTACGATCTGGTTTTGGATGATGTATCTACAATCACAAAGCATTCGTTGAGCTTCAGTGGCGGTAATAAAGTAAAATATTATACCGGTTTAGGATATACTTTCGACGACAAATTCACGCCGGGAGCAAATAGTAATCGTTACAACCTGACTACAAATATATCTTCAGACATCAAGTCATGGGTTTCAATGCGTGCCAACATCAATTATATCCAGGACGATAACAAATCGGATAAAGGAGGAATCAGTTACGTTGAATTACTGACAGTTCCGTCCACATATGTTGCCAAACAAAGTAACGGAGAATGGGGTAGTTATGAAGGAGGAAAACCTGCTTCTACCGTAAATATGCTTCGTAACCCGTTGCGCAAACAAAACCAAGGAAACTGGTCAAAAAACAAAACGACCAATACGCTTCTTAACCTGGCGCTGGACTTCAAACCCGTGAAAGGTCTAGTTTTAACCGGTGAAATGATCTATAAAGTGTATGACTACAAAGGTACCACCTACGATGCCAGCACTTCTAAGATCAAAGATTTCAAAACCGGGCTGGAACTGAACGGTTCACAGACAGACGAGTCGAAAATGACTTACGAATGGATCGAACATAACCGATTGACATATAACGGACTTGCCAACTATGAATGGAGTAATGACAAACATAGTTTCAATGTATTAGCCGGTGTTTCTTATGAACATTATCAATACCAGAAACAAAAATCGTATCGCAAAAACTTCCCGACCAATAATATGACCGACCTGAATGGCGGTTCAAGCGCACCGAACGACACCGGTACGGAAGGAGGCTCAAACGAAAACAAGATGCTTTCATACTTCGGGCGTGTCAACTACAGTTTTATGGATCGTTATCTGTTGGAAGCCAACTTACGTACAGACGGTTCTTCCCGTTTCCACAAAGATCATCGCTGGGGTATCTTCCCGTCATTCTCTGCCGGATGGCGTATCAATCAGGAAGCATTCATGCAGGATGTAAGCTGGATCAATAACCTGAAACTACGTGCTTCATGGGGTATGTTGGGTAATATTAATAATGTAGGCGATTACGATTATTTCTCTACTTATCAGCAAGGGGGCAATTACAATTTTGAAGATGGTATCGTAAACGGTATCCAGGAAGCTAAACCGGCCAACACAACTTTAGGCTGGGAAAAGGTTGCCATTACAGATGTCGGTCTGGACTTTTCTATCTTCAACGGCTTAATTGATTTCACAGGTGACTATTACAATAAAGTAACCAACGACATCCTGTTAGGTTACAACGTACCTTACGAAGTGGGTATTTATAAAGATTTTAAACCCTCACAAAATATCGGTAGCGTCAGCAACAAAGGTATTGAGTTCGGTATCACGCACAACAAAACAATCGGTGACTTCTCCTACTCTGTCGGTTTTAACATGAGTAAGAACTGGAACAAAATTACCGACTTGGGCGCATCCGATCCGATTTACGAAGATCCATGGATCAAGAAGGTGGGTTATGCAATCGGAACATTCTACGGCTGGCGTACAGATGGCTTGTTAAGCCAGGAAGACATTGATAACGGAAACTATGTAACAGACGGTATGACTCCCCAGGCCGGTGACATCAAATATGTCGATCTGAACGGAGACGGAAAACTCGATGCAGAAGACAAAGACTTCCTGGCCTGCGACGTTCCAAACATTACCTATGGTATCAATATCAACCTCCGTTATAAAGGATTTGAACTTAGTGCATTCGGACAGGGCGTTAGCGGTACAAAACAATATTTCTGGCAGGAACAAGCCTGGGCATTCTCCGACAATGCCAGTCCGCGCGAATATCACCTGAAAAGATGGACACTGGATAATCCGAATCCGAACGCCGCTTATCCGAGAATCTATTCCCGTACAAGTGCACACTCGACATACAATAACCGTTTCTCTGAATACTGGCTGATGAATACCGACTATTTCCGCATCAAAACAATTACGCTCGGCTACACATTTAATAAGAAAACACTGGAAGCCTTAAAAATGGATGCCCTGAAAGTATATGTTGCAGCAGAAAATCCGTTCACGATCCGTGCAGACAAGAGAATGGAAGATTTTGACCCGGAAACCGGAAACGGTCGCGGACAAGATACAAGAGGTATTTCTTCTATCGCACTGGGAGTTAACCTGACATTTTAATTGATTGTAAAGAATTAGACATATGAAAAATATAAATAAACTATTCAAAAGCATCGCATTCTGTACGATAATAGGTGCAACTGTCACAAGCTGTGATTTAGAGGTTGAGCCGCCTTCAAGTATTGCTTCCGAAACATACTGGACATCGGAAAAGGATGCCTGGATGAACCTGAATGTAATCTACTCCAATACGATTCCGGGAATCGGCATCTATGACGATACTTATTCTCCGGATGCATATTGCCAGTATTCATGGGAATCAAGCGGTTCCACTTTCCTGCAAAATGGAATGAGTGCCGCTTACGATGCCGGCTGGAACTTCGAAACGATCCGTAAAGCAAACCTATTTTTATCACAAATAGAGAGTTGCCCTATGGACGAAGACCTAAAAGCACGTTTCATAGCTGAAGCCCGCGTTATGAGGGCATGGCAATACCTGTCACTTACACAGACTTTCGGTAAAGTGCCTCTGATCACAGAAGTTCTTCCCTATGATGCTGAAAATGTGACACGTGACGAAGTAAGCGTTATCCGCGAATTTATCATGAAGGAACTAACAGAAGGGGCAGCAGGTTTACCTGATAAATACTCAGGAGGTTATCCGAATGAAAAAGGCCGCATCACCAAATATGCAGCACTATCCCTGAAAGCCAGAGCCGCACTGAATTTCGGAGATTACGCAACTGCCGAAAGCACAGCCAAAGACATCATGGATAACGGAGGTTTCTCTTTGTTCCGCATCTCTTCACTAAGCGATGCACAGCAAAAAGAAGCTGATGAAATGGACCTATATGTTGATTTCGCCAAATTCAATATCGACAAGGATAAATTCGTAAAGGGAATGTTTAGCTACGAAACACTGTGGCACACAGAGAATGGCAATACGGACAACCCCGAATATATCATGACCCGTCAATATGCTGCATCCGACTGGGATTATCAGGATATGGTACGATATACTAGTATGCGCCCAAACCAGCTGGGTGGATGGTCTTCCGTCACTCCTACCCAGAATTTGGTTGACACATACTGGGCCGTAGACGGCAGTAAGCCTAGTCTTCCTTCTAAAACAGAACGTGCCTCCAACTATACGGAACTGAGAAAGGAAGCAGATGAATTCATTGCAGCCGACAATAAAAACACCTTTCGTCTTTTTGTTGAAAACAAAGTAAAAAGCGGAGAGATCAAGAATGAAAAGTACATCAGCGAGTTCCGTAACCGCGACAGCCGTTTGTATGTCTCCATTATGTTACCATTCAAAGGATGGTATGAAACAAATTACGGAACGGATTTCGCTTACGAATGGATAAAAGGCGGTAACAATGAATCTAAAACAGGATTCAACTTCCGCAAAACATTGTCTTTGGACAACGACCCATCCGGATACGGACAGGCCACAGGCGATTATCCATGCATTCGCTATGGAGAGATCCTGCTGATCTTTGCCGAAGCCAGAACGCAAACAACCGGTTTCGACGGACAAGTGCAGGCCGCATTAAATGAACTGCGCGACCGCTGTGGTATGCCGAACGTCCCGACCTCTTTATCCAAAGAACAAGGACTTGAACTAATCCGTAACGAACGCAGGATCGAACTGGCCGCTGAAGGATTCCGTCTGGATGACATGATTCGCTACGGTGCCGCTTATTGCAAAGAACAGATCGACAATGTAGATATCACCATGCCGGACGGGGAAAAAGTGATCACTATGAAATGGGATAATCGTATGCTGTTGAAAGCAATACCTCAATCGGCTATCGACCTGAACCCTCTTTTGAAAGCAGATCAGAATCCGGGGTATTAATCCTTGAAATATATTATATTAGTAAATGTGCCGGAAGAATATCCGGCACATTTTATATACACTCAAAACATCTGAAACTGCAAAGAAGAACCATCAAGCAAACCCGAAATAATAAAGAAACAGTAAGTTGGGATAAAAAATAATTGTTATCTTCGTCCCCAAATTAACTACTAACAATTTATAATTCATGAGGAAAAAAGGTTTAACGTTATTAGTGGCAACTACTTTAGCCAGCAGTGTTCTATTTTCATCTTGCATCGGATCATTCGGCTTAACTAACAAACTTCTTGACTGGAATAAAAATATTGACAGTAAGTTCGTTAACGAATTAGTATTCATTGCATTCTGGATCGTCCCCGTATATGAAATTTCTGCACTTGCAGACATACTGGTCCTGAACTCCATCGAATTCTGGAGCGGAGATAATCCTGTTGCCGATGCCGGAACAGTAAAAACAATCAATGGAAAAGACGGTGTTTACACGGTTGAAACCAAGAAAGACGGATACCATATCCAAAAAGAAGGTGAAGAAAAGGCAATTGACCTTGTATTCAACGAAAGCGATAAAAGCTGGAGCGTAGAAGCTGACGGTGAAGCTACAAAACTGTTAAAGTTCAAAGACAACGACGAAGTTGTCATGTACCTGCCGGATGGTAAGGAAATGAATGTTGAATTAAACCAGGCAGGTGTATTGGCATTCCGCCAGGTAGCTGAAGGTTATTCTTTTTACGCAGCAAAATAAGAAACAACATTTGAATGGAGGTGTATCAAAAGTCACTATCCTGTCATCCCGGGCTTAACCCGGGATCCCATACTAACAATGTACATTAACGTAGTATGAGTTGGCGGATCAAGTCCGCCATGACAAAACTGGCTGTTGTAACACCTCCATTTTTTTATCAGATACTACCAACCTAAATAAATACAAATGAAACACTTGGTTAAGAAAGCAATGCTCACCGGAGCATTCGGTTGCTTCCTTTTGGGTACTGCATTGGCTGATAATGCGACTGCATCCCAGGACACGAAGCCTTACTGGCAGGACGTTCAGGTCGTTGCCGTAAACAAAGAACTGCCGCGCAGCTCGTTTATGACGTACGGCGACCGTTCGACAGCCCTTACTTCACGTTTTGAAAAGAGTCCCTACTATTCATTACTGAACGGAACCTGGAAATTCTATTTTGTAGACTCCTACAAAGATCTTCCGGCAAATATCACAGATCCTTCCACAAGCACTTCTTCCTGGGATGATATTACCGTGCCGGGTAACTGGGAGCTTCAAGGACATGGTACAGCCATCTATACAAACCATGGCTACGAGTTCAAACCCCGTAACCCGCAGCCTCCGTTATTGCCGGAAGCAACTCCGGTAGGCGTTTACCGTCGTGATTTCGAAATCCCGGCAAACTGGGACGGACGTGATGTGTATCTGCACATTGCAGGTGCCAAATCAGGCCTATACGTTTATGTGAACGGCAAGGAAGTCGGATACAGCGAAGATTCTAAAAATCCGGCAGAGTTCCTGATTAACGACTATCTGCAACCGGGAAAGAATGTTCTTACCCTGAAGATATTCAGATGGAGCACCGGTTCATATCTGGAATGCCAGGACTTCTGGCGCATCAGCGGTATCGAACGTGATGTATTCCTGTGGTCACAACCCAAGATTGCAGTAAACGATTTCCGCGTAATCTCTACCTTGGACGATACTTATAAAAACGGGATCTTCAACCTGGCCGTAGACATCAAAAACCATACGAAAGCAGCAAAAGACATCACTGTATCTTACGAACTGCTGGATGCAAAAGGACAGACTGTTGCAACTGCCGACAACAAGTTATGGGTCGGAGCCAACAGTATCAAGACAGCTTCTTTTGAAAAAGAGCTGAACGATGTCGCCACCTGGAGTGCTGAACATCCGAATCTTTACAAACTGTTGATGACGGTAAAGGAAGACGGTAAAGTAACGGAAGTCATTCCTTCGAACGTTGGTTTCCGCCGCATCGAAATCAAACCGATCGACCAGATTGCCGGCAACGGGAAACCCTACACCGTGCTATTGTTCAACGGACAGCCGATTAAGTTCAAAGGGGTGAATATCCACGAACATAACCCACAGACTGGCCACTATATGACAGAAGAACTGATGCGTAAAGACTTCGAACTGATGAAGAAAAACAACATCAACTCTGTACGTTTGTGCCACTATCCGCAGGACCGTCGGTTCTATGAACTCTGCGACGAATACGGATTATATGTCTATGATGAAGCCAACGTGGAATCGCACGGTATGTATTATAGCCTGAGCAAAGGCGGTTCGTTGGGTAACAATCCGGAATGGTTGCTGCCGCACATGGACCGTACGATGAATATGTACGAACGTAACAAGAACTATCCGTCGGTAACTATCTGGTCTTTGGGTAACGAAGCCGGTAACGGATATAACTTCTACCAGACTTACCTGTATGTAAAGAATAAGGAAAAAGGATCAATGAACCGTCCGGTCAACTACGAACGTGCTCTTTGGGAATGGAATACCGACATGTATGTACCGCAGTATCCAAGTGCTGGATGGCTGGAAGAAATCGGAAAAGAAGGTAGCGACCGTCCGATAGCTCCTTCCGAATATGCCCATGCCATGGGTAACTCGACCGGTAACCTTTGGGGACAGTGGAAAGCTATCTACAAATATCCGAACCTCCAGGGTGGTTGGATTTGGGACTGGGTAGACCAGGGACTTCTTGTTAAGGATGAAAACGGCAAAGACTATTATGCATACGGTGGCGACTTCGGTGTTAATATGCCTAGCGACGGTAATTTCCTTTGCAACGGTATCGTAAATCCGGACCGCACTCCGCATCCAGCCATGAAAGAGGTGAAATTTACACATCAGAACGTTGGTTTCGATGCCGTGGATGTAGCTAACGGCGTGTTTAAAATCACGAACCGCTTCTACTTCACCAACCTGAAGGATTATACGATTACATATACTGTAAAAGCAAACAACAAGGTAATCAAGAGTGATAAAGTTTCACTTGACCTGGTTCCGCAGGCTTCACAGGAAATCACTGTTCCCGTAGCAGGTCTGAAACCACAGGCCGGCGTCGACTATCTGGTTAATTTCGTTGTTACTTCTAACAAACAGGAAGGTGTAATTCCTGCCGGTTATGAAATAGCTCAAGACCAGTTCCGCTTACCGATAGAAGCCGATAAAGTTGCTTATAAGGCAGGTGGTCCTAAACTGGCCGTATCAGAAGAAGGTGACAATGTAAAAGTTACATCTTCCAAGGTGAACTTCGTGTTCGACAAGAAGTCAGGTGTTGTTAGTTCCTATAAGGTGGGCGGCACGGAATATTTCAACGAAGGCTTCGGTATCCAGCCGAACTTCTGGCGTGCTCCTAACGACAATGACTACGGAAGCGGTAACCCGAAACGTTTAGAAATATGGGAACTGTCAAGTCGTAACTTCAACGTGACTAAGGCTGCTGCCGAAATCGTCGACGGAAATGCCATCGTAAATGTGGAATATAAATTACCGGCCGGTAACGAATTCCTTATCACTTATAAGATTTATCCCGACGGTGTAATGAATGTGGCTACCCACTTCACCCCGGCTCATCTGGATGGCGTAAAGATTGGAATCTCCGAAGCGACTGCCACTGCTACGTTTTCACCCGGACGTGACAAAGTCAGCGACCGTGACAAAATGGTTGTTCCCCGTATCGGCGTACGTTTCCGTCTGCCGGTGACTATGGACCAGTTGGAATACTTCGGTCGCGGACCAGTAGAGAATTATTGGGACCGTAAAGCCGGTTACATGATCGGGCAATACAAGAGCACGGCAGAAGAGCAATACTTCCCCTATGTTCGTCCGCAGGAAAACGGCCACCACTGCGATACTCGCTGGCTCACATTAGGCGGCAAAGGCAAGAACCTGTTAATCGTTGCTGACGATGATATGGAATTCAACGCCATGCGTAACTCAGTAGAAGATTTCGATGCCGGTAAGACAACCAACCGTCCGTACCAGTGGAACAACTTCACACAGGAAGAAATCAACAACCGTCCGAACATCGGTCCGTACGATAAACCTCGCCAGACACACATCAATGATATTACCCCGCGTAACTTCGTTGAAGTATGTGTTGACCTGAAACAACAGGGACTGGCCGGTTACGACAGTTGGTATTCACGTCCTGAACCTGAATATACATTACCTGCTGACAAGGAATACAAGTGGGGCTTCACTTTAATCCCGGCAGAAAATGCCAGCAGCGCACAAAAGAAAGCGGGCTATAGCTACAAATAAATAAAGTTATTATAATATAGAAAGGGGACTCTGTGTATTCAGGGCCCCCTTTTTTATATTATGTGAATTCGGTATAACTAATTTAGAAATAATTGAGCTATCGGTTTTGTGACTGGTTGTAACTGGCTCCCCTCTCGAGAGGGGGCAGGGGGTGTGTTAAAGCCAGTCAATAAAACAAGCCTTGTTACAGGTTTATTTGCCGTCTGCTTCAGCTGAC
>NZ_QSDP01000155.1:0-9696 GCF_003463685.1 Parabacteroides sp. AM58-2XD | reverse complement strand
GCATTCCCAAATTCAGAATTGTTAATCGGTAGAAAAACTACAAGTATAAACTAATATTTACAAAGGTATGGATAAAAAATTATTTATTCGACAAAAAGATTTTACAGAATGAAGAATTTGTATTTTTTTAGAACAAGAGTAACATTTCGGATACGAGTATTATCTTCACTCCTGTTCCTTGATCGAGGATATTCTAAACGATTTGATACGTAGAAAAGTAGCGGAACTACATGAAAAGACAGATCATAGTGTAAGATTTGTCCTGTCACAAACCTCTACTGTTTTGAAAATATATTAATTACACAAATATTAAAATACCAAATTCAAATGAAAAAAAGAATGTTACTTACTTTGCCATTAGTTGCTATATCTTCTAATTGTATAATTGCCCAACAAAATTCGAAACCCAATATTGTTTTCATTTTTGCTGACGATTTGACAATGGATGGCTTGGGTAGCCAGAATAAAGATGTCTCCACTCCTAATTTAGATGAATTAAAGAATGAAGGTGTGTTTTTTTCACATACATTTAATCAAGGAGCTTGGGGAGGAGCGGTATCTGTAGCCAGTCGCTCTATGCTTAATACCGGAAAGTATTTGTGGAAAGCTGCTTCATACAATAATTCTAACAAACAGTTTCAAAACAATGGTAATTGGCCAGAAGGTGTGACTCCTTATGCTTCAGAAAAAGCTCAACCGGGAAAACATTGGGGTGAATATATGAAAGAGGCAGGTTATACTACCTACTTCACGGGAAAATGGCACGTTCACACTAAGAAGGCAGAACAAGCATTCGATTATGTTGCTCATGAACGTCCCGGAATGCCTAATCAAACTAAAGAACGCTATGATAGGAAGTTTTTAGAAAATGAACCTGATACTTGGTTGCCCTACGACACAACCAAGCAAGGCTATTGGAAAGGAGGAAAACATTGGAGCGAGGTTTTGGCTGATGATGCTTTACAGTTTATAGATATGACAAAGCAAGATGAAAATCCATTTTTTATGTACTTGGCATTCAATGCACCACATGATCCAAAACAATCACCAAAGGAATACATTGATATGTATCCGGTAGATAAGATATCCATTCCTAAAACATTTATGGAAAAATATCCTTTTGCCGATCATATCGGATGCAGCAAGGATTTAAGAGACGAACAATTGGCTCCTTTTCCACGCACAAAATATTCAGTTAAGAAAAACAGACAGGAATATTATGCTTTAATCACCCATATGGACGAACAGATTGGAAAAATTATCAAAGCATTAAAAACTTCAGGAAATTGGGATAATACTTATATAATTTTTACTGCCGACCATGGTTTGGCTGTAGGAGACCACGGATTTATGGGTAAACAAAATATGTATGACTCTAGCGTACGTGTCCCTATGATCGTAACCGGTCCAGGAGTAAAAAAGGGAAAAACAATCGATCATTTTGTTTACTTACAAGATGCAATGGCTACGTCTATGGATATAGCAGGAAGTAATAATTTAAGTGATATCGATTTTCAATCGTTTCTTCCATTGCTTCAAGGAGAAAAAGTAAAAACACGTGATGCTGTGTATGGAGGATATATAGGTTTGCAACGTATGGTTCGTACAAAGAAATATAAAATGATTATTTATCCGCTGATAAATATTGTACGCTTATATGATATTGAAAAGGATCCGTTAGAAATGATAGATTTGGCAGGCAACCCCAAATACCGTAAAGTAATGGACAACCTGTTTGTTAAGTTTGAAGCACTTCAAGAAGAAGTTTGCGATCCTTTGGATGTCAAACCTTATTATAATCGATTTATCAACAAAAATAAGTAAAATGAATAAAAAAAGTCAGCTGTTATTTGGTGCATTGTCGTGTTTTTTTTTGCATGGTTATTCACAAAACGAAGAAAATCGTCCCAATATAATCTTAATCATGGCTGATGATTTAGGCTGGGGTGATGTAGGATTTAATGGAAATAAGATAATAAAAACACCTAATTTGGATGCTTTAGCTAAAGAAGGAACTGTTATGGATTGGTTTTATTCTGCAGCTCCGGTTTCATCTCCAACACGTGCAAGTGTATTAACCGGCAGGCATCCTTTTCGTTCCGGGGTATTTCATGCAAATGTAGGAATTTTGAGACCAGAAGAAATTACTTTACCTGAAATATTAAAAGAAAAAGGATATACATCTGGCCATTTTGGTAAATGGCATTTAGGGACACTTACCGACAAAGAAAAAGATGCGAACCGTGGAGGTAGCAAACATCCTGAATTATTTAATCCACCATCCGAACATGGATATGATGAAGCTTTTGTTTCAGAATCGAAAGTTCCTACTTATAATCCGATGCTTTGTCCTGTAAAGCCAGAAAATCGTTTTTGGGATTATTCTGCGGTATTGGATTCTTCACGAAGTTTTGGTACACATTACTGGAATATAAAAAGTGAAAAAGTAACTGACAATTTAAGCGGAGACGATTCTCGTATTATCATGGATAGGGTAATACCTTTTATTGATCAAGCTGTAGCTAAAAACACTCCTTTTTTAAGTGTAGTTTGGTTTCATGCACCTCATTTGCCTTGTGTGGCAGGACCGGAACATAGAGCTATGTATCAAGAGTATGAGCTAGATAAACGTAACTATTATGGTTGCATCACTGCTTTGGATGAACAGGTTGGGCGTTTGGTTCGTTATTTGAAAGATAGAGGAATTTATGAAAATACATTGTTGTTCTTTTGTAGTGATAATGGACCAGAAAGAGATGTGCCCGGGACTGTCGGCAATTTTAAAGAGCGTAAACGCTCGTTACATGAAGGCGGTATAAGAGTCCCCGCCTTAGCTGTTTGGCCTGGTAAAATAAAGGGAGGAAAGCATTTGTCTACACCTTGTGTAACTTCTGATTATCTACCTACAATTGCCAGTTTGTTACAAATCCCATTATCACATAAAATCGATGGTGAAAATATAATGCCCCTGCTTCTTGAAAAAAAAGATAAGAGGCAAAATTCTATTGTTTTCTGTTCCGATGTTCAGGCAGCAGTAGTTGATGGTGATTATAAACTTTATTGTAAAAAAGGTCAATATGAATTATTCCATATAGCTAAAGATCCCTATGAAAAAAATAATATCATTTCTGTAGAAACGATGATTTCTGATAAAATGAAAGAAAAGCTGCAATCTACATTGAAAGACTTTCAAAACTCATTCGAAGGGGAAGAATATGGACGATCTTCATACAATCGGGTTAAGCAAGACTGGCATGATGTAATGAATCATTAAAAATGGTAGATAGATAATTGGGTAGATATTAAATTATTATTAGTGAAATATGATGGAAAAAAAATATCATTTGTTTTTGGGGATTAATTTACTGTTCACCTTTATATGTTGCTCGTCACCTGAAGTAGAGGTAGGAACTTTGGATGTGATACCTCAACCCTATGAAGTAACTCAAGATACTGTTGAAAAACCGTTTGTGATCGACAAGAATACTGTGGTTTACGTGCCAACTAGGAATGAGTCCATGAAGCGTATAGCCAACTTTCTGATCTCGTATGTCGATGAGTTGTCAGGTATAAAAATGTCTTTGGTTGCAAAGCTGCCGAATAAAAACGCCATTCTATTAGAGGTGTCTGAGGAAGTAACAGAAAAGGAAGGATATCGGATGCTGGTGTCTACTGACTTGATTACAATAAAAGGAGGTAGTGAAAATGGTCTGTTTTATGCCGTACAGACTCTTTTTAAAGCTTTACCAAAAGTGAGAGGTACGGAAAAATTAGCCGCGATTCCTGTTGGGAATGTTGAGGATTTTCCTCGTTTCGCATATCGTGGTTTTATGATTGACGTCGGTCGTCACTTTTTCCCTGTCTCTTATATAAAGCGAATGATCGATATGATGGCTTTACATAATATCAATTATTTCCATTGGCATTTGTCGGAAGACCAGGGATGGAGAATTGAGATTAAGAAATATCCGAAGTTAACGGAAATAGGTTCGACTCGCGATTCTACAATAATCGATAGTAAGACGAATAAATATGACAGAATGCCTCATAAAGGATTTTATACGCAAGATGAGGTGCGTGAAATAGTACGTTATGCTGCCGATCGTTTTATTACGGTAATCCCGGAAATTGACATGCCCGGACACATGATGGCAGCTCTTGCCTCTTATCCTGAGTTGGGTTGTACGGGAGGTCCTTATAGTGTGCCGTGCAAATTTGGTGTATTCAAAGATGTTCTTTGTGCCGGTAACGATCAGACTTTGCAATTTTGTAAAGATGTTTTAGAAGAGGTTATGGCTATTTTCCCTTCTGAGTATATTCATATTGGTGGTGATGAATGTCCGAAAGCTCGTTGGAAAGAATGTCCGAAATGTCAGGCTAAAATTTGTAAGTTAGAATTAAAGACTACACTAAAACATTCAAAAGAGAACCAGTTACAAACTTACTTTATGGAGGAAATGGAAAAATTCATCAATGCTCATGGTCGTAAGATGATGGGATGGGATGAAATATTAGAGGGTGGTTTGACTCCGAATTCAACAGTAATGTCATGGCGTGGTGTAAAAGGTGGCATAGAGGCAGCTCGCCAACATCATCCGGTTATTATGACACCGATTCATTTTCTTTATTTCAGTAATCCGCATTGGAATAAATTGAAAGGAGTAAACAGCGTGAAACGTGTATATGGTTTCGATCCTGTTCCTGCTGTTTTGACATCGGAAGAACAAGCGTTTATTTTAGGAACGCAGGCTTGTATATGGACTGAGTGGACTTCTGACACGGTTAAAATGGAGTGGCAAGCTTTACCCCGAATGGCTGCTTTGTCTGAGATACAATGGACTGATCCGAAGAAAAAAGATTTTGAATCGTTCAAGAAACGTTTACCGGATTTATTGAATAAATATGCATTGCGTGGTTATGGTTATCGTAAAGATATTCATGATACCTCAATCATGGAAATGCCGGCTGATTCTTTGAAATAAATAAGTAAAATATAGCACAATGCAAATATCTTCTATTAGTAAAAAAACAATGTTATTGTGCGGAACTTTAACATTATTTTCCACAATAATACATGCTCAAAACAAACCTAATGTGATTATTATTTTTACGGATGATCAAGGATATAATGATTTGAGTTGTTATGGCTCTCCTCTGATTCATACACCTTGTCTTGATCGAATGGCTGAGGAAGGGTTGAAGCTTGAAAGTTTTTATGTATCTTCATCTGTGTCAAGTGCTTCGAGAGCCGGATTACTAACTGGTAAGCAAAATAATCACAATGGAGTGGATTGGGTGTTCTGGCCCGGAGAGAGGGGAATGCCTAGTGAGGAAATAACCATCGCTGAAGCGTTAAAAGCGAGAGGGTATGCGACTGGGTGTTTCGGCAAATGGCATTTGGGTGATTTAGAAGGAAGCTTGCCTACAGATCAAGGATTTGATCGTTATTTTGGAATACCTTATAGTAATGATATGTATATTGGTCCTTCTCAACAATTTGCATCAAATGTTACTTTTCGTGAAGGATATACGTTGGAAAAGGCTCTATTAGATCAGGCATTTGTTAGAAAAACAAGCGATAGGAATATTGTACGCGAGAAATTGGCTAACCTGTGCCCTTTATTTGAAGGTGATAAGATTATTGAGTATCCTTGTGATCAAGCCACTACGACTTTGAGGTATTTTGAGCAGGCAATTGATTTTATTGAAAATTGTGGGACACAGCCCTTTTTTGCTTATATTACTCCCAATATGCCTCACTATCCCTTATTCGCATCAGAACAATTTCGAGGTAAGAGCAAGAGAGGTGCTTATGGAGATGCAGTAGAGGAGATTGATTGGAATGTTGGTAAGTTACTGGATTTTTTGGACAAAAAGGGGTTGTCGGAAAATACAATCGTGATTTTCTCATCGGATAATGGACCTTGGTTGGATAAAGGCGATGATGGAGGTTCTGCTTATCCTTTGAAAGATGGAAAGTTCTCTTTGTATGAGGGAGGACTTCGAGTGCCTTGTATAATTCGCTGGAAAGGTTCGGTTCCGGCAAATATAACGAGTGATGCCATTGTTGCCAGTATTGATATTTTTCCAACACTTATGAATCTTGCCGGTATTTCAAATCCTGGAAGCAGGGTAGATGGGGTTGATATTTCAAAATTTCTGTATGATCCGTCTCAAGTTATTCGTGAACGATATTTGTATATAAAAGATGGTATTATTAAAGGTATTCGAAAAGAAAATTGGGTATTTCTTCCCGAAACAGGTGAACGCATTTATAAAAAAGAGGATATGCCACAACTGTTTGATTTGAAAACAGATATAGGGCAAAAATGTAATCAGTTACATTTTTATCCAGAGATCGTACATGAGCTAGACAGTATAATAAAGAAAAACAATCAGTGATCTGCCACACTATATTTATTATTAATCTGAAATAAACTACTATAATCTTATGATAAAATATTATTTTGTATTTTTAGTTTCTATCCTTTTAGTCGGCTGCAAAAAGGATATTAATTATACACACATTTACACAAGTCAATATGACCTGTTTAAAGAATTCAAACCTTCGTCTACTGATGAAAAAGTAAATGGTACGCTTTCATTAGATATCAATACGAGTCAGCCTTTTCGTAAACAAACGATCCATGGGTTTGGTGCTTGTTTTAATGAGTTGGGATGGACTTCTTTAAATAAGCTGTCAGAGAGCGATCGCTCTGAAATCATGAAAGAACTGTTTGACCCTAAAACAGGGGCTTGTTTTAATATTTGCAGAATGCCTATAGGTGCGAATGATTTTTCTTTGGACTGGTATTCATATAATGAAACAGAAGGAGATTTTGAGATGAAAAATTTTACTATAGAGCGTGACCGGAAAACTTTAATCCCATTTATTCTTAATGCCAAATCGTTTAACCCTGATCTGAAAATCTGGGCATCACCATGGTGTCCACCTTCTTGGATGAAATATAACAGGCATTACGCTTGTGCTTATACAGGAGAAGAGTATGATGAAAAGTATAGAAACGGATTGCCAAAAGACAAAGTCGGTTGTGAAGGGACAGATATGTTTATTCAAGAACCAGTTTATTTAGAGGCTTATGCTCTCTATTTTAAAAAGTTTATTCAAGCATATAAAAAAGAGGGTATTTCCATTTTTTCAGTCATGCCTCAGAATGAATTTAATTCTTCTCAAATATTTCCAAGCTGCTGCTGGACATCTCGAGGATTGACTTCATTTATTGGTGATTATTTAGGTTCGGCAATGAAAGAAGAAGGAGTGTCGGTAATGTTTGGAACCATGGAAAGACCTAATACAGCACTAGTCGACTCTGTGTTGCAGAATGAAAAATCCGCAAAATACATTCATGGCGTCGGTTTTCAATGGGCGGGCAAAGGTGCGGTTTCTGAAATTCATAAAAACTATCCGGATATGCTGCTTCTTCAAACAGAGCAGGAATGCGGAGATGGAAAAAACGATTGGAAAGGTTTTTTGTATTCGTGGGAATTGCTGAAACACTATATGAATTGCGGAGTCTCTATCTATGATTATTGGAATATCTCCTTGGAAAAAGGAGGTATTAGTAGATGGGGGTGGGCCCAAAACTCTCTTGTAGTCGTAGATGCTGAAACATCTTCGTATCAGTATAGTTATGAATATTATTTAATGAAACATATCAGTCATTTTGTGAAACCGGGTGCTGTTTATTTGGAAGCAAAAGGCAACACTCGCGAAACCCTGACATTCATGAATCCTGATAATAGTATTGTCGTTTTGATAATGGAGAATAGTGGCAAAGGTAAGATGTTAGATATTAAGGTGGATGGTAAATCTTGCACCGTTTTTATCAAGCCTAATAGCCTAAATACTATTTGTTTGAATAAATGATTGTTAGAATTGTTTTTATGAAATTAGAGTAAAATGGAGATAATTGCTACCTGTATTCATTGGTGCACAATGATATCATTATAAATAAAAAGTTATTTTATAAATAATATAGATAAAAAACAATAATTAGAATTATGAAAAGGATTTATAAGATCGAATCACTATTGGTTTCATCCCTGCTATTTTCCGCTTGTGCCTCTAAACAAGCTTTAGAACCAAAGAAACCATTGAATATTGTTCATATTATGTGCGATGACCATTCGTTCCAAACAATAAGTGCTTATGGACATCCAATCAGCCAACTGGCTCCAACTCCCAACTTGGACAGGTTAGCAGCCAAAGGTATGCTTTTTAATAAAGCGTTTGTTGAAAATTCACTGTCAACACCAAGTCGGGCATGTTTGATGACCGGTCTATATAGTCACCAGAATGGTCAACGTTATTTGGGAAAAGGAATTGATACGACAAAGATTTTCTTTTCTGAAATTTTGCAGCAACATGGATATCAGACAGGCATCGTTGGAAAATGGCATATGCAATGCGAACCGAAAGGTTTTGATTATTACTCTGTTGTCTGGGATCAAGGAGATTATTATACTCCTGCGTTTAAAACAAAAGAAAGCGATGGCAAATACATAAAGGAAGAGGGATATGCGACAACCTTGATAACCGATCATGCCATTAATTTCTTGGAGAAGCGCGATCACGATAAACCTTTTTGTCTGTTAGTACACCATAAAGCGCCGCATCGTAACTGGATGCCTGATACCCAATATCTGGATTTGTATGAAGATGTAGAATTTCCTTATCCTGAAACATTTAATGATGATTATATTACTCGTTGCGATGCTGCCCGCAGTCAAAGAATGCGAATAGCTGAGGATATGACCCTTATTTATGATTTGAAAGTAAATGAATTGATGAAAGAAGAAGAAAAAGCTGCAGATATTCAATGGGTAGATAAGGCGTGGAAAGAGTCTTTGGAAAGGATGACCAAAGAACAGCGTGACACTTGGATCAATGCCTACAAACCCAAAAATGAAGAATTCCTCAAACAGAACCTGCAAGGTGAAGAATTAGTGAAATGGAAATACCAGCGGTATTTAAAAGATTATTTGCGTTGTATTAAAACTATCGATGATCAAGTCGGCCGCTTGCTGGACTATCTGGAAAAGGAGGGATTGATGGAAAATACCGCTATCGTTTATACATCAGATCAAGGATTTTATATGGGTGAACATGGTTGGTTTGATAAACGTTTCATGTATGAAGAATCGTTCCGCACTCCTTTGATTATTTATTGCCCGAACCAAACAAATGCAGGTAGTGTTTGTAATGAATTAGTTCAGAATATAGATTTTGCTCCAACTTATTTGGACTTGGCTGGTATAGAGATACCAGATCAGATGGAAGGTTGCTCTTTAGTGCCTCTTTTGAATGGGGAAGTACCTACAAATTGGCGTGAGTATTTATATTATCATTATTATGATGCCGGACATCATGTTTGTCGTCACGATGGAGTGAGAGATAGTCGCTATAAGTTAATTCATTTTTATGGAAAAGTAGATAATAAACCTATCCAAGCAGAAGAATTGTATGATTTGCAAAATGATCCAAATGAGTTGAATAACTTGTATGGGAAAAAAGAATACAAAGAAGTTGCGGAGCGTATGCAAAATAGACTTAATAAATTTCGTATAGACTTAAAAGTCGATGAGTATTGATATTATAAATAAAGGGGAAATAAAAACATTATATACAATAAATAGCTCAAAGAGGATATCCATTCAACTAATTATGGATGGAAG
>NZ_QSDP01000154.1:0-9866 GCF_003463685.1 Parabacteroides sp. AM58-2XD | reverse complement strand
TTTTTATTATCAATGCCTAAATATATTAAAAATTAATTACGATCCACAAGAACTTAAGTCGAATATGTTAATTATTAATTACACAATTAAGTTAACATGCTTTTTTCTATCTGTTACCAATTTTACCCTAAATAGCTGATTCACTAACGAATAGTTCTAACACACAAGACATAGTTCTGCTAGAACTTAGTCGTTTCTATTTGTAATCTTCCGAGTATTTTTCCTGATATTACTAATTATTTTTTTCTACCGATAAGGTACTGTCCGGTTTTGTGACATATATTATGATACTGCATTCAGCTAATTTGGAGTGGTAGGCGATTTTTGTGTACTTTTGCAGCCATAAAAGAAATAGATATGATTTCGGTTGAAGGACTAACAGTTGAATTTGGCGGATTTACGCTTTTTGATGATGTTTCGTTTGTGGTAAACAAGAAGGATCGTATCGCACTGGTCGGTAAGAACGGGGCGGGAAAATCTACGATGTTGAAGATATTTGCAGGTTTGCAGTCTCCGACATCCGGTACGGTGAGTATTCCCAAAGAGACGACGATCGGCTATCTGCCTCAGCAGATGCAGCTGACCGACAGCCGTACTGTCCGTGAAGAGGCGGAACAGGCTTTCGGTCATATCCAGGAAATGGAAAAGGAGATCGAACGGCTGAATCTGGAACTGGCTGAACGGACCGACTACGAAACGGAATCGTATCAGAAGTTGATAGATAAGGTAACACATCTTTCCGAACATTTCCAGCTGATGGGGGGAAGCAACTACCATGCAGAACTGGAACGTACCTTGATCGGTTTGGGATTTAACCGCAGTGATTTTGAACGTCCGACTTCCGAGTTCAGCGGTGGCTGGCGTATGCGTATCGAGTTGGCAAAATTATTACTTCGCCGTCCGGACGTGTTGTTGCTCGATGAGCCGACCAACCACCTGGATATCGAATCTATCCAATGGCTTGAGAATTTCATTGCGACCCGTGCCAATGCTGTGATCCTGGTTTCGCATGACCGTGCTTTTATTGATAACACCACGTCCCGTACGATCGAGATCGAGTTGGGAAGTATATACGATTATAAAGTAAAGTATTCCGAATACGTTGAGCTTCGTAAGGAACGTCGCGAACAACAACTCCGTGCTTTCGAAAACCAGCAGAAGAAACTGGCTGATACCGAAGCATTCATTGAACGATTCCGTTATAAAGCGACCAAATCTGTTCAGGTACAGTCACGCATCAAACAGTTGGAAAAGGTAGAGCGTATCGAAGTGGATGAGGTAGATACAGCCATGTTGAGCCTGAAATTTCCTCCGGCTCCCCGTTCCGGTTCTTACCCTGTGATTATGGAGAATGTGGCTAAACGTTACGGGGATCATCTGATCTTCAAGGATGTCACATTGACCATCAACAGAGGGGACAAGGTCGCTTTCGTCGGAAAGAACGGTGAAGGTAAATCGACGCTGGTCAAATGTATCATGGAACAGATCGATTATGAGGGAAAACTGCAATTGGGGCATAACGTGAAGATCGGTTACTTTGCCCAGAATCAGGCGCAGTTGCTGGATGATAACCTGACGGTCTTTGATACGATCGATTATGTAGCGCAGGGTGATATACGGACCAAGATCCGTGATATCCTCGGTGCCTTTATGTTTGGCGGCGAAGCGTCCGATAAGAAGGTGAAAGTCCTGTCGGGAGGAGAAAGAAGCCGTCTGGCGATGATCCGCCTGTTGCTGGAGCCGGTCAACCTGCTGATCCTCGATGAGCCGACCAATCATTTGGATATGCGTTCGAAGGATGTCCTGAAAGATGCGTTGCGTGAATTTGACGGTACCGTGATTGTCGTTTCCCATGACCGTGAATTTCTGGATGGCCTGGTAGATAAGGTTTATGAATTCGGAAACCAGCGTGTCGTAGAACATCTGGGAGGAATCTATGAATTCCTGGAAAAAAAGAAGATGGATAGCTTGCGTGAACTGGAACGTTCCACACAGGTAGCTTCTTTGGCAACGGATGCGGATGGCCAGCCTACACAAAACAAACTTTCTTACGAAGCACGCAAAGAACAAAGCAAAGCGATCAAGAAAGTGGAGAAGGCCGTTGCCGAGGCAGAAAATAAAATAACGGAACTGGAAAACTCCATAGCCGCCATTGAAGCCAGGCTGGCGACTCCCGAAGGAGCTTCCGATACCTCTTTATATAATGATTATTCATCATTGAAAAAAGAGTTGTCCGACACAATGGACACATGGACGGAGTTGACCATGGAATTAGAAGAATTGAATGAGAAAGCGTCCCGGTGATCCGGTGGCGCTTTTTTTGAAATATATTGATTAAAGAAGGATTGCATTAAATAAAAAGTATTTACTTTTGTCAATTGATAGACTCCGGTTTATCATACCATGAGATTGAACTAATTGATAAATAACAAACGCCTAATTTATAGACAAATATTATGTTAACTCAAATTATTAACGGTCGTATCCTGACACCACAGGGCTGGATGAAAGATGGTTCTGTTCTGATTAGTGATAACAAAATTCTGGAAGTGACCAACTGTGACCTCGCCATAGTTGGTGCAAACCTGATTGACGCCAAAGGAATGTATATCGTTCCGGGCGGAGTGGAAATTCATGTTCACGGCGGAGGCGGACGTGACTTTATGGAAGGTACGGAAGATGCGTTCCGTGGTGCCGTGGCTGCTCATATGCAACATGGTACGACGAGTATTTTCCCAACTTTGTCATCTTCAACCATCCCGATGATCCGTGCGGCGGCAGCTACAACTGAAAAGTTGATGGCTGAAAAGGACAGTCCTATCCTCGGATTACATTTGGAAGGCCATTATTTCAATATGAAGATGGCCGGTGGCCAGATTCCTGAAAATATCAAGAATCCGGACCCTGAAGAATATATCCCGTTATTGGAAGAGACGAATTGTATCAAGCGTTGGGACGCTGCGCCTGAATTGCCGGGTGCCATGCAGTTCGGTAAGTATATCACTTCGAAAGGCGTGTTGGCAGCTGTCGGACATACACAGGCTGAGTATGAAGATATCCAGACGGCTTATGAAGCAGGTTATACACATGCTACGCACTTTTATAACGCGATGCCCGGTTTCCATAAACGTCGCGAGTATAAGTATGAAGGAACTGTCGAAAGTATCTATCTGATCGATGACATGACAGTGGAAGTGGTAGCTGATGGTATTCATGTCCCGCCGACAATCCTCCGTTTGGTATATAAAGTGAAAGGTGTGGAACGTACTTGTTTGATCACGGATGCACTGGCCTGTGCGGCCAGCGATAGCCAGGTGGCTTTCGACCCGCGTGTGATCATTGAAGACGGGGTTTGTAAGTTAGCCGACCGTTCGGCTTTGGCCGGTAGTGTGGCTACTATGGACCGCCTGATCCGTACCATGGTACAGAAAGCTGAAATTCCTTTAGAAGATGCGGTTCGTATGGCTTCTGAAACGCCGGCTCGTATCATGGGAGTTTACGACCGCAAGGGTTCTTTGCAACGTGGTAAAGATGCCGACCTGATGGTCTTGGACAAAGATTTGAATGTACGTGCTGTCTGGGCTATGGGTAAATTGGTGGAAGGTACTAATAAGGTGTTTTAACGGGATCGAACAAGAATAAAATATAGAGGAAGTTATGTTAACTCAAATAATAAACGGACAGATCCTGACTCCACAAGGTTGGTTACAGGATGGTTCCGTTCTGATCAGTGATGGTAAAATACTGGAAGTAACAAATAGTGACCTGGCTGTGATAGGGGCTACGGTGTAGATGCCAAAGGAATGTATATTATTCCGGGTTTCGTTGCTATGAATATACACGGTGGCGGTGGATATGATTTTAAGGAATGTACAGAAGAAGCTTTCCACGGGGCAGTGAACGCACACATGAAATATGGGGCGACTTGTATTTTCCCGACATTGGGCCCGCTTCCCATGACTGAAATCAGGAAAGGGGTTGCCTTATGTGAAAGTGCGATGGCAGAGAAAAACAGTCCTGTGTTGGGATTACAATTGGAAGGACCCTATCTGAATCCAAAGATGGCAGGCAGTTTACTGACGGACGCTTTGAAAGATCCTGATCCGGACGAATATAAATCGTTACTGGAAAGTACGAATTGTATTAAACGTTGGGATGCAAGTCCGGAATTACCGGGGGCATTGGATTTTGCCCGTTATGTCCGTTCAAAAGGTCTTTTGGCAGCTGTTTCTCATACGGAGGCAGAATTTGAAGATATTAAAGCTGCTTATGAAGCCGGTTTTACGCATGCGGCTCATTTCTATAATGCTATGCCTGGATTCCATAAGCGTCGTGAATATAAATATGAAGGAACGGTAGAGAGTGTGTTCCTGGAAGATGATATGACAGTGGAGGTGATTGCTGATGGCCGTCACTTGCCTTCAACAATCCTGCGTCTGGTTTACAAGCTGAAAGGTGTGGAACGTACATGTCTGACAACGGATGCATTGGCTTATGCTGCTAATGAAGGAAAGCCGGTGGATGATCCCCGTATCATTATCGAGGATGGCGTTTGTAAACTGGCTGATCATTCCTCATTGGTTGGAAGTATAGCTACGATGGATGTGCTGGTTCGCACAATGGTGCAGAAAGCCGGAGTACCTTTGGCTGATGCTATCCGTATGGCTTCAGAAACGCCGGCCCGCCTGATGGGAGTAGACGATCGCAAGGGTTCTCTGCAACGTGGTAAGGATGCCGATATCGTTATTCTGGACCGTAAGTTGAATGTCCGTTCTGTCTGGTCGATGGGACATTTGGTGGAAGGAACGAATACATTGGCTTAGTACCAACTTATAGGTAAATAGATATTTTTGATAGGGTTCTTTAATCTTTATTTGCCGAAGAATTGTTATATTTGTAGTTCAAGTAAAAAAGTTCTACTAAATCGTAATTAAACATGAAGACGAACCTTAGTTCTCAAATTACCCTGACGCGTATACCGCTCAGGTATTACCGTCCGGAAAACGCTTACGAGCAATCAGTTTTAACTCGTATGGAGAAGATTCCGACAAACATCTACGAATCAGCTGAAGAAGGATCTTTCGTGATCGCGAAAGAATTGGCCTCACAAATACGTAAAAAACAGGCAGCCGGCGAACCTTTCGTTCTCGCTTTGTCGGGTGGACGTTCCCCTCGGAGTGTATTTAAGGAATTGGTTCGTATGCATAAGGAAGAACAACTGAGCTTCCGCAACGTAATTGTATTTAATGTATACGAGTTCTATCCGCTGAGCGCATCGACAAACAGTAATCTGGCTTATTTGAAGGAGTCATTCCTCGACCAGGTGGATATTGATCCGAAGAATATCTATTCACCCGACGGTTCTATGCCGAAAGACGATATCTTCGAATTTTGCAGACAGTATGAACAGCAAATCCAGAATTTCGGCGGAATCGACTATATCCTGTTGGGAGTAGGGCATGCTAGTAATATCGGCTTTAACGGTCCGGGATCATCTGCCAATGTCGGAACCCGTCTGGTTTTGTTGGATAACGATGCACGCAAAGAAGCTGCCCGTACATTCAAATCGATTGAAAATGTTCCGGCAAGTGTAATCACAATGGGTATTTCAACTATTCTGAGAGCTAAGAATGTGATTCTGATGGCCTGGGGTGAAGATAAATCACGTATCATTGCCAATACGGTTGAAGGTAAGGTCAGTGAAACAGTTCCTTCTACTTATTTGCAGACTCATATGAATGCAAAGGTGGTGATCGACCTGTCTGCCGCTTACGAACTGACAAGAATCAGCCATCCCTGGTTGGTTACCAACTGTGATTGGGATAACAAACTGATCCGTCGCGCTATCGTTTGGCTGTGCCAGTTGACTGGCAAACCGATCCTGAAACTGACAAACAAGGATTACAGTGAACATGGACTGGGCGAACTCTTAGCGTTGTATGGTTCCGCTTATAATGTAAATATCAAGATATTCAATGATATTCAGCATACAATCACCGGATGGCCGGGTGGTAAGCCGAACGCAGATGATTCCAACCGTCCGGAACGCGCTACCCCGTATCCGAAGAAAGTGATCGTATTCAGTCCGCACCCGGATGACGACGTGATCTCTATGGGGGGGACTTTGCGCCGTTTGTGCGACCAGCACCATGATGTGCATGTGGCTTATGAAACTTCCGGCAATATTGCTGTGGGGGATGATGAAGTGATCCGTTACTGCGAGTATCTGCGTGATGTTTGCGACAAATATTCTCCGAATGACAGTACTGTTAAAGACAAAGCGGAAGAGATTATCAAATACCTGCGTTTCGAAAAGGTAGAAAACGGGGAACCGGAAAAGAAAGATGTCCTGTTCATGAAAGGTACTATCCGTCGTGAAGAAGCCCGTCACGGTTGCCGTTACTCGGGTGTGAAAGATGAAAACGTTCACTTCCTGGATCTTCCGTTCTATGAAACAGGTCTTGTTAAGAAGAATGATCTGGGTGAAGCCGACGTCGCTGTCGTAAAGAAACTGTTGCAGGAGATCAAACCGGACCAGATGTTTGTGGCCGGTGACCTGGCTGATCCGCACGGAACACATAAGGTTTGTCTGGATGCCGTACTGGCTGCCATTGATGAACTGAAAGACGAAGAATGGCTGAAACATTGCCGTGTTTGGATGTATCGCGGAGCATGGGCAGAATGGGAAATGGACCACATTGAAATGGCAGTTCCTATCAGTCCGGAAGAATTGCGCTTCAAACGTAATGCTATCCTGAAACACCAGTCGCAGGCAGAAAGCGCACCGTTCCTGGGTGACGACGAACGTCTGTTCTGGCAGCGTGCCGAAGACCGTAACCGTGCTACAGCCGAACTGTATAAGGATCTGGGTCTGGCTTCCTATGAAGCAATCGAAGCATTCGTTCAGTATATGATCCCGTTTGATAAATAAGACTTAATTGTTTCTATAAAAAAAGAGCGCTTACCTGATGGCAAGCGCTCTTCATGTTTAATGTTGATGCTAAATTAATAGGTCGTTCCCTGGAAAATGTTTGACTGGGCATATGAAACTAATGTTCCTGTCATTGTCAGGTCTCTTCCTGAGAAATTCGGGTCTACGGTAACTGTTGCTTTGTTGCTTCCGTTCATCAATGTCAGATTTACAGTGGCAGAGATGAAAACACCCTGGACACTCATTGACAGGTAAACGTTACCGTTTTTGTCCTGTTTGGTTTGGATGTTGGATGCACTTCCCTGTACGGTAACACCACCTAATCCGTTAGGACCTGGGTACGGAGAGTTGGATGCGATCTGTACCATTGCCTGGCCATCATTCAAAGAGACGAAGTTTGTGTTTGAGTTTACATAGTAAACCTGTCCGTTCATTGGTTGTACGGAGTTGGCTTCCAATACAAAAGACTGGTTGGTGATAGCTTGCATGGCAGTGTTGAATTCCTGTTCGTCCATGATAGCATCCTTCGCTTCTCTTGCTTCTTTCTTCGCTTCTCTTTCTAACTTTTTCTCTGCTTTTTCTACGGCTTTACTCTGAGCCTGTACATGTGTCATTCCCCCCATTACAAGAGTGAAAACGACGATAAAAGATACAATTCTTTTCATACGATTTAGTTTAAAACGTTTTCAAAATGTAGTAAAAGAACAAGCATGAGTAAAAAAGGTTCCTAACAAATAGATGATTGTAGATACTATAACATTTTATCATGCTAATTTGGTTAATCCTCATTTTTATTATAGAATCTTTTATATAATAGATAGTTGCGGGGTAACCAGACTAGGTATTCAGCGAATTATCCTGTACATTTGCGGGTAATATCAGATGATTAAAACGAGAAGGTATGAAGATTGATGTATGTTTTTCGCCGGCCCTGTATCCGGTATATCATAACCCGGAAGCGATTGTCGTAGTAGTGGATGTGTTCCGGGCAACGACAACGATGGCGGCGGCTTTCAAGAATGGCGTTCGCAGTATCCGCCCGGTAGCGACGGTGGAGGAAGCTCAGGAATATAAGGCAAAAGGCTGGTTGGTCGGTGCCGAACGCAATGTGAAACGATGTGATTTTGCCGACTTCGGAAATTCACCGTTCGACTATACGCCGGAGAAAGTAGTCGGCAAGGATGTGATTTTTACGACGACCAATGGTACCCGGGCTATCACCATAGCAAAGTCTGCTTATCGTGTTATTACAGGGGCCTTTGTTAATTTACAGGCGGTTGCGGACTATTGTCTGTTTCATGGACGCGATGTCGTTGTTTTATGTTCCGGCTGGCAGGACAAGGTGAATATAGAAGATACTTTGTTCGGTGGGGCTTTGGTAGAGGTACTTGCCAAAACCGGTAAATACCGCCCGGCTACGGATGCCGCAGTCATTGCCCGCGACATGTGGACGAATAATAAAAAGAACCTGATCGCTTATCTTGCTCCGACCGACCATATGGCTCGCCTGAAAGCCAATCATCTGGAAGATGCCGTGCCTTTTTGCCTGACACCGGACAGTGTCGTCGTTGTACCGGAGTTGGTGATAGAAGGGGAGACTTTGGTATTGAAGAAAGTGATGACGATTTGATAATAAAGGAAAGATAACATAGAAATGGCTATAACAAATAAAATACGTTTCGGGGTAGTAGGAACGAACTTTATAACAGATTGGGTGATTGCCGGGGCACGGCAGGACGAACGTTTTGAACTGATTGCCGTCTATTCGCGGACACAGGAGACGGCAGATGCATTTGCTGCCAGGCATCAGATTCCCTATACATTTACTTCTTTGGAGGAGATGGCGCAAAGTCCGTTGATAGATGCGGTGTATATTGCTTCTCCTAATTTCTTGCATGCTCCGCAGAGTATTCTTTGCATGAAGCATGGCAAGCATGTGTTATGTGAGAAGCCGTTTGCTTCGAATGCACGGGAGGTGAGGGAGATGATTGAGGCTTCCCGGAAATACAATGTGACGCTGATGGAGGCGATGAAACCGACGCTGACTCCAAACTTCCGTGCCGTACGTGAGAATCTGCACCGGCTGGGGACGATACGGCGTTATTTCTCCTGCTATTGCCAGTATTCGTCGCGGTATGACAAGTTTAAGGAAGGGATTGTGCTGAATGCTTTTAAGCCGGAACTCTCGAATGGGGCAATGATGGATATCGGTATCTATACGCTTTATCCGATGGTAGTCCTGTTCGGGCGGCCGGAGAAGGTGGAGGCGACAGGTGTCGTGCTTTCTTCGGGGGCAGACGGACAAGGGGCCGTGAACTTCCAGTATAAAGGAATGAATGCGACTATCCTTTATTCGAAGATAGCTAACTCGTCATTGCCGACAGAGATACAAGGGGAAGAAGGAAACATCATTCTGGACCGGGTGAATATTATCAGCAAGGTGACTTATCTGCCCCGGATTGCCGCAGCGGCGGGCAAGAGTGCCATTCCTGAGCCGCAGGATATCAGCGCGGTGACGGATAAGGACGAATACTACTATGAGGTGGCCGAATTTATAGACCTGGTTCTTGCCGGTAAACGCGAATCGGCTATTAACAGCCATGATAATTCATTGATAACATTGGAGATTATTGACGAGATACGCCGGCAGTTGGGGGTTGTTTATCCGGCTGATAGGTGATTCGGATTTTATTAGATTTGAGCTATCTTTTATAGCAACTGGTTGTACCTGGCTCCCCTCTGGAGAGGGGGAGGGGGTGTGTCATATCCCCGCCATACAACCACCAAAATCAGAGTCACTTGACTATTACAGGTTCATTTGCCGTTTGCTTCAGCTGACGGTTTACAAGTTGTTTCTCTCTTTTGGCTTCAGCCACATTTCTCCTAGATAGAAACCTGTAAGAAATGGGACTAAAGTCCAATGAGATAACCCCTT
>NZ_QSDP01000153.1:0-10015 GCF_003463685.1 Parabacteroides sp. AM58-2XD | reverse complement strand
CAAAAGAGAGAAACAACTTGTAAACCGTCAGCTGAAGCAGACGGCAAATGAACCTGTAATAGTCAAGTGACTCTGATTATGGTGGTTGTATGGCGGGGATATGACACACCCCCTTCCCCCTCTCCAGAGGGGAGCCAGTTACAACCAGTTGCTATAAACAAACATTCACATCTGATAATAATTGAAATATGTATATCCTAATAATAACTGAATATAAAACATACCACTATGATGAAGAACTTTTACATAGCTATCCGGTCCCTTTCTAAGAAAGGGCGGCACAGTGGCATTAAGATATTGTCGTTAGGTGTAGGCCTGGCAATGGGGTTGGTCCTTATCGCGAAAGTATGCTTCGAACTGTCCTATGATGGCTTCTATCCGGCTTCGGACAGGATATATGCCATCCAGGAAAACGTATCGTTCAAAGATAATCCGCTCGATACCTATCCCCATGTCAGCGGAGGTATAGCTCCCGGTATGAAAGCCGAAATTCCCGGAGTAGAGGCCGCCACCCGTGCCCTTAAATTTGGCGACGTTATGATCCGTACTCCTGACAAACGGAAATACGATGCTACCCTGATGCTGGCCGATGATTGCTTTTTTGATGTTCTTCCGCGTGATATGATAGCCGGCAAAGCAAAAGAAACGCTTGGCCGTCCCCTGTATGCACTTGTTTCGGAAAGTGTGGCGAAAAATATCGGTGCCGGTAAAACGGATATCGTCGGTCAGACTTTCGAGATCGAAGCCTATCCCGGTGTCAGCCTGACGATCGGTGGCGTTTTCAAAGACGTTCCGAAGAATACCCATCTTTTCTATGATATGCTGGTTTCGATGACCTCTTATAAAGAGATCGCCGGATGGTCGAACGAAGACGGATGGTTTGGTGGCGACAGCTACAATGCCTATGCCCTTCTGCGACCGGGTGTCAGCATGGAAGATATGGTCAAGCCGATGGACGATATGCTCGACCGCCATGTCGACCCCGATAAACTGAAAGAACAGGGTATTAACTATAAACTGAAACTCTGCCCGCTGGAAGAGGTCTACGGCAAGTCGCCTGAAACGAAGAAGATGGCTGTCATGCTGGTCGCCATCGCTTCCGCCATCCTTTTTGCGGCCCTGATGAATTACATACTGCTGGTGATCTCTTCGCTGGTAGTCCGCTCGAAAGATATAGCCATACATAAATGTTACGGAGCATCCGGCTGGAATATCTCCGACATGATATTCTCCGAGACATTCCTTAACCTGCTCATATCCCTGGGTGTTTCAGCCCTGTTGATACTGGCTTTCCGCGAGATGGTGGAGGAACTGCTCAACGCTTCCCTGCTGTCGCTCATCTCTTTGGATACGATTCCGATGCTGGTAGCTATTTGCCTTGTTGTCTTCCTGCTGGCGGGATTACTGCCGTCGCGCCTCTTTGCCGGCGTACCGGTGGCATCCGTGTTCAGGTCGTATAATGAGTCGAGGCGGTCGTGGAAGAAAGTGCTGTTGTTCATCCAGTTTATCGCTGTCGGTTTTTTGATCTGCCTGCTGGTTGTGATCGGGTTGCAATACCAACGACTGGTGACGGATGATCCCGGCTACTCGTTCGACCGCCTGGCCTATTGTTCTCCGAGCGGTGTGAAAAGCTCGCAACGCCGTGCCCTGATGGACGAACTGGCCAAGCTGCCCGAAGTGGAAGGAGTAGCGTCGTGCGCCAACCTGCCTATTTACAGTGGCTCCGGCGATATGGCTTACCGTCCGGGAACGAATGAAACGATCGTCCATTTCAACGATCTTTACGAAGCGGATGCCGATTATGTTCCCCTGATGGAAATGTCGGTGATCGAAGGAAAGGCTTTCGACCGTTCTTATTCCGATTCTGCGCAGGTGATGATGGTCAGCCGCATGATGGCGGACCAGTTGGCGAAAGCTTGGACTGGAAAGACGGGGTAGTAGGAAAGTTCGTGCCGGTAAGCGGCCATGGTGGAAATTCACAAGATTTTAGGATCGTGGGTGTTTACGATGATATCCGTATTGGTCAGATCGGTCAGGATCTGATGTATCCTTCCGCATTATTCTATGGAAACAGGGCACATCAGAATATCGTCATCAAATTCCATAAGCTGACAGCCGAGAATATGGCAAACGTACACGACGTCATCCAAAAATTCCTGCCGGACAATGAATTTACACTCGCTTCCTACAGCGTCAGCGTGACGAATCTATATAACGCTTCACGTCTCTTCCGCAATTCGGTTATGTGGGGTGGCATCGTGACCCTTATCATCACCCTGATCGGACTGATCGGTTATATCAATGACGAGACCAACCGTCGCGGCAAGGAAATCGCCGTACGGAAAATTAACGGTGCTACCGAGATGAATATCCTCTCACTGATGACACGCGATGTGGCCTGGATGGCTTTTCCCGCCATCCTGATCGGAGCTGCCGGCTCTTATTATACGGGCGAGAAATGGTTACAACAATTCTCTGAAAAGATACCGATGCATGCCGGCCTGTTCATTTTCTGCTCTGTCTGTATACTGACGGTCATCCTGGCTACGGTTGTCTACCGTTCGTGGATGGTTGCCGTATCGAACCCGGTGGAAAGTTTGAAGTCTGAATAGTAATACATATATAATATGGTAAAGAATTTTAGTATGGCATTCCGTTCCCTGTTCAAGAAGGGGAGGAACAATGGAATTAAAATCATCGCCCTGGCTGTCGGATTGGCAATGGGACTGGTTCTGATTGCGAAAGTCTGTTTCGAACGGTCGTATGATAACTTTTATCCGGACAACGACCGCATCTATCTGGTCAAGTCGGGCATCAATCGCGAGGGGAAAAAAGATACCTGGGGACAGGTGAGCGGCGCGATCGCTCCCGGGATGAAAGCGGAAATACCCGAAGTGGAAGCAGCCACCCGCTACACCCGTATCGGCTCGGACAATGAACTGATAATGACCCCCGAAAAACAGTTCTACACGGCAACCCTTTTGTTGACCGATACCAGTTTTTTCGATGTTTTCCCGCGTCCGATACTTATCGGTGACCCGAAAGATGTGCTGGCGCGTCCGAATTATGTCATGATCTCCCGCTCGCTGGCCGAAAAGATGGGCGGCGTGGAAAGCGCAGTCGGCAAAACCTTTGTGCGCGATGTGAACCGCAATTCCGTTCAAACGATTGGCGGCGTGTTTGAAGATATACCTGAAAACAGTCATCTACAATACGACATCTTAGGTTCGCTGGCCGGTTATTCCGTACAAAGCACAACTAATTGGATCGGTAACGACCGTTATATAGCCTATGTGAAACTACTCCCGGGAACAACTCCCGAGTCGCTCGCCCCCTCCATCCGCCGCATGCAGGAACGCAATCAGGACCTGGAAGGCCTCAAGAAAGCCGGTGTCGATCTGTTTTATACTATATCCCCCTTGCAGGATATCCATAACAACAACGAAGATGTAAAAGATATGAACGCGATGTTGCTTTTCCTGGCTACGATCCTGATCGTCATCGCCGTCTTGAACTATATCCTCGTTGTCATCTCCACCCTGATCGGACGGACAAAAGAGGTGGCGGTACATAAATGCTACGGAGCCTCCGGAAAAGATATTCTCGGAATGATACTTTCCGAATCGCTGCTGCATCTCTTGCTTGCCCTGTTGCTGGGTGCCTTCCTGATCCTTATTTTTAGAGGTAAGGTGGAAGATTTGCTGTCGGCATCCTTGTCGGCTTTGTTTACGCTGCCCACCGTGACGCTTCTGGCGGGTATCTGTCTGGTTGTATTCGGGGTGACATGCCTTGTTCCGACATGGCTTTTCCTGCGCATACCGGTTGCTTCGGCTTTCCGCAGCGTGAAGGAGTCGAAAAGGTATTGGAAACTTTGCCTGCTTTTCGTGCAGTTTGTCGCCACGGCTTATCTGGTGGCACTTCTGATCACGATCAGCCGCCAATATGACAAGATGATCACGAGCGATCCGGGGTATGCCTACGAAAACCTGATCTATTGCAATACCACTGGAGTGGGAGTACAGGAACGTGAGCGTGCTATGGCCGAACTGCGCCGCCTGCCACAGGTCGATCAGGTCGGGTGCAGTACTGAACTGCCTTTCTATTATGCTTCCGGAATAATGTTTCCCTGCCGGGTGAAGACCGTGAGTTGTTCAATATTGCCGATATGTATTTCGTTTCCGACAATTATTTCAAGATAATGGAAATACCCGTCGTTGAGGGCACTGCCTTCCAGCCGGGCGAAGCGAATGACGATAAGGTAATGGTCAGCCGCCAGTTTATCGACCTTATGGAGAAGACGGCCGGCTGGAAAGGAAGCCCTCTCGGCAAAGGCGTCATGATTTCCGAACATAGCAACGGCACGAAGGTGTTCACTATCAGCGGTGTCTACGAAGATTTCCGTATCGGTTCGCTGAAAGGTCCGGATACCCGCGCTTCCGTTCTTTTCTACAATACGCCCGACAGTTATAATCCGGCTAAGATCATCCTGATAAAGATGCATACCATGTCGTCTGAAAACCTGGCTCAGGTAAATGACATACTGGCCAGTGCCATGCCCGATAAAGTGGTCGAAGCCTCCGTCTATAAGATGGATATTCTCAACCAATACCAGGACGACCGCGACTTCCGCGACTCTATCATGATCAGCGGCCTTGTCACCCTGATCATCGCCCTGATCGGATTGCTGGGATATACAGCCGACGAGACCAACCGCCGCGGCCGCGAGATTGCCATCCGTAAGGTAAACGGTGCGACAGCCATCGATATTCTCCGGATGATCTCAAAGGATATTTCCTATATTGCGATTCCCGCCCTTACGATAGGAGCCGCCATCGCCTATGTCAGCGCATCCGGTTGGCTGGAAAAATTCGCGGAACGCATCCACCTTAGTGCCTTTATCTTTATCGGAGCCGCCTTGTTCGTCTATGTGATCATCATCAGCTGCGTTTTATTCCGTGCCTGGAGAACGGCCGACGAGAATCCGGTGGAAAGCCTGAAAGCGGATTAAAAAACGTAGGAAATGGCAGAAGTAAAACTTCCGGCAACTTGAATTGCTTTCAGGATGCCGGAAGTTTTACATTCGATATATATATACTTTTCCAATTGCAAAAAAAAAAGCAAAAAGATAACTCCGTTTGATTATTAATCCTTATATTGCGTGCGTTTTATACAAGCAATCATTTATTAAACATAAAATCATGGGTACATTAACTAAGATTCAGGAGTTTTTTCTTGGCAATCTGAATAATTCGGAATATGCTAACCATATGAATCGTTTCAGAGCTCTTTTCCAAAAGGCCGGAAGTGGAGGTGGCGATCGTCCGGAAATCGAATAATATATTGTAGGTGACAGAGACTCTTTATAGTCACCGATATTAGTTTAAGTTTTAATTAAACATGTGCATCCGGCCTGTGAAGGTCGGATGTTTTTTCTGCCGCAAAGTGTCTAATAAATAGACATGACTGTCTAAATATTAGACACTGCTGTAAAAAAGATAAAACAGTATAATGTTGAAAACTAGCTTTTTATTAAGTTTGGCACGTAATTTGAATTATATAGAGCAAAGAGAGTGGATTTTAAAGAGGAATATAAAGTATAAATGTAGAATTAAATAAATAACATTATGATTAAGATTGAAGGATTAAGTAAGCACTTCCGTACAGAAGAAGTAGAAACAATAGCATTGAACAATATTTCAATGGAAGTGAAGGATGGTGAATTTGTAGCTATCATGGGACCTTCCGGTTGCGGTAAATCGACACTGCTGAATATCCTGGGTTTGCTTGATAATCCGACTGGCGGTAATTACTATCTGGTTGATAAAGAAGTGGGCCACCTGAAAGAAAAAGAACGTACACAGGTTCGTAAAGGGAATATCGGTTTCGTATTCCAGAGCTTTAACCTGATCGACGAACTCAATGTATACGAAAATGTGGAACTGCCGCTGACCTACCTGAAAGTAAAGGCTGCCGAACGTAAACAGATGGTAAACGATATTCTGAAACGTATGAACATCAGCCACCGTGCCGCTCACTTCCCACAGCAGTTATCCGGAGGTCAGCAACAACGTGTTGCCATTGCCCGTGCCGTTGTCTCCAACCCGAAGATCATCCTTGCCGATGAGCCGACCGGTAACCTGGATTCAAAGAACGGTGCCGAAGTAATGCAGCTGCTTACCGAACTGAACAAAGAAGGAACAACCATTATCATGGTAACCCACTCCAAGCATGATGCCAGTTTTGCACACCGCATCATCAACCTGTTCGACGGTAGCATCGTGTCATCGGTGAGCGAATTTATTTGATGTATTAGATTTTACACATGAACATATAGCTAAATTAAGAATGTAAGAACAAACACGAACATATCCTACCTGTGAAGGCGGGATATGTTTTTATTCTCGCCAACTGTAGAATCACTAAACTATTAAGAAGATGAACAACTTATTAAATATAAAGTCATTCCTGAAATTCCTAAGCAGGAATAAGGCATACACGGCAATCGATGTGTTCGGACTGTCTGTTTCATTGATGTTCGTTATACTGATTGCTGTTTATACGGTACAGGAATTATCTGTCGATAAGTTCCATGCGGACAAAGACCGTATTTATGTACTGTGTAATGACAGGGGACCGACTTCGGCTTTGCCGATAGCTTACCGGTTGCAGGAACGTTATCCGGAGATTGAACAGGTTTGTCCGGTCATTACGAACAATGTGGGTAACCAGATTGTAAAAAGAAACGAAAAGAAACTGACTGCCAAACCTATCCTTGTCGATTCCTGTTTCTTCAATTTCTTTTCCTTCAAACTGCTGGAAGGTGATAAGAACCGGGTGTTGGAAGACCGGAACAATATTGTTCTCTCAAAGACTTTTGCCAATAAACTGTTTGGAACAGACAACCCCGTCGGACAAAGCATCACCATTGGCGATTCGACCTCTTATTTGGTGAGTGGCATTGTGGAAGATATTAAAAACTCGACCCTGCCTTATGCCGATATTATATTCCGTGTAGAACGGGCCCATGAATATAACTGGTCTATCAGTATGGATAATCCCGGAAATGCCGGATCGACAGTCCCTTTCCTGAAGATGAAACCGGGAGCCGACCTGCGTCCGAAAGTTCCGGATATACTCAGTTATTTTAAAGAGATGTTCTGGATTTACAAACAGGGAATGTCCAAAACGGTCACTTTGCTTCCGTTGAATGAATTATATTTTTCCGATCTGAACGAGTTCGGTGCCGTTAATTCCGGTAACAAACGTTTTGTAATCGTTCTGCTGTCTGTCGGTATCCTGATTTTGATCTTTGCCATTTTCAACTATATAAACCTGACTGTTGCTCAGGCCGGCCAGCGAGCCAAAGAAATGGCAACAAGGCGTCTGTTGGGATCGTCGCGCGGAGAACTGTTCATGCGTCTGATGGTGGAATCTACCTTACTGACAGTTATATCTTTTGGGGTAGGGTGGTTGCTGGCTCATGCGGCAGTTCCGTTTGTAAACAACCTGTTGCAGACACAGGTCGATCTGGGGGCTACTTTCACATTAGTCTGGGTTATTGCTGCTATTGCTCTTATCTTATTGATCGGTGTCCTTTCCGGATTGTTGCCGGCCGTATTGATCTCTTCGGTTAAGCCGATCGATATTGTGCGCGGAACATTCCGTCGGCAGACAAAAATGGTGTTCAGCAAAGTCTTTATCACTTTCCAGAATACGATTACGATCGCTATGATTGCCGCTGCCATTGTAATGATTTTGCAATCTTACCACCTGATCGGTGCACCACTTGGGTATCATACTAAAAATATCCTGGAGGTTTCGAATGGTTTTTCGAATAACTCCGACCGGAATGCAGCTATCGACGAGTTCGGACGCCAATCATTCGTTAAGCGTGTCGGCCTGGTTGCCGGAATGCCCCTTAGCGGAAGTAATAACATGTCTTCCGACTATGAAGGTAAATTCCTGGGTTTCCAGCAGTTCCTTATGGATAGTGTCGCATTCAATATGTTGGGATACGAAATTATACGTGAGAACCATTTGGCGGAAAAGAGTTGGTATCTGACAGAAAAGGCTATGAGGGATATGGAGTTGCCTTTGGACGCTCCCAGCTTCAGCTGGAATAAGAATGCGACTCCGATAGCCGGTATTGTACGCGACTTTCAGCAGGGTAATATTACGGATGAAACTCGTCCGGCCATGCTCCGCATCGATAACCGGAGCGATTTATACCCTTGGAGTATACTGGTTGAAGTGGAAGGAAATCCATATACTGCTTACCAGAAAATACGTGAGATTTATAGTAAGGCTTCCGGCGGATTAGATTTCGAGGCAAAATTTTTGGAAGAGCAGGTGCAGAAATCATTCGAATCGGAAATACGTACCACCAAGATCGTTTCCATCTTTGCCGGTATTGCTATTCTGATCTCCATGTTGGGTTTGTTGGCTATGTCGACCTATTTTATCCAGCAGCGCTCACAGGAAGTAGCTATCCGTAAAGTCTTTGGATCGGATAACCGGAGTGTTTTATTCCGCCTGATCAGTTCGTTCCTGGTTTATGTGGGCTTCGCCTTTATTATTGCAACGCCTATCATCTGGTATTTTATGAATCAGTGGTTATCCGATTATTCTTACCGGATCTCTTTAAATCCGCTGATCTTCATCGCTGCCGGAGTTTTCTGCCTGTTGATTTCGTTTATAACGGTCTTTTTCCAGAGTTACAAAGCAGCCAATGCCAATCCGGTAAATAGTATTGCTAATAAATAAGGAATAAATGATGAAAAAAGCATATAAATTTATAATTTAGCGCTAGGATAGCCGCTTAAGGATAGCCGGAGATTAACTTTCCGGCTATTTTTTTGTTTTGTTATCTGTAATTGTTTAACTATCAGATGGGGATGCATTCCTGTTTTCGGTGGCTTTTTAATGGGGTAAATATTGATAGAAAGTATGATTGTCATGACAGAAAGATGTATTGTGTTAAAATAGTAATAAAGAACGTTTGATAATTTGTTAGTTTGAAATATAAATGATTCCTTTGTAAAAAATATAATCATGAATAAGAATAGAGTACAGACAATTAAGCAATCAGAAGAGAAAAAGTGTAGCTTTTTCCAAAAAGTGATTGATGATAAGCGGGCTATTCATGCTTATATTTCTAAGCATGGAACCTTAAATGGATTTAAACGTGACTCAATCGAATTTGTCAAGCCTCTATGAAATAACAACAACAGAGTTTGGATATCAATTTACGACAGAAACCAATATTAACTATTTTGTGACATTCATTGATTATCCGTCCGTATCGGATTTCTTTCCTCTGAAATTGTATATGTTCAACATAGAACGTTATGTGCCTGAAGATATTTCTTTCCGGGGAAATAATGGTCATAAAGTTAGAAACACTATTATATCTATTTTGGAGCGATTCTTCTCAATCAATGAAGATGCTTTAATAACGATTTGTGATATCGATGACGGGAGACAAAAAGTTCGGAAAAGGTTGTTCGATAGTTGGTTTGATTGTTTTAACAGGGGACGTTTATGCAAATTGGATGCAGAATGTGCCATAGAAGAAAATGTTACTTTTGCTTCATTATATTTTAATTCAGGAAATCATAATATTGATATATTAGAAGAAGAATTTAAAAAACTTGCTGAAATTCAATTTTATAATATCTGAATGCCCCATACTCTTCCTGTGGCTTTAAGTTGTATCGTTTCAGTCTTCTGTGCGTTTAACTTGTTGCATGTGATTCGATTATCCTGATTCAGAAATTATCAGAAATGAGTGTTTGTTTATAGCAACTGGTTGTACCTGGCTCCCCTCTGGAGAGGGGGAAGGGGGTGTGTCATATCCCCGCCATACAACCACCATAATCAGAGTCACTTGACTATTACAGGTTCATTTGCCGTTTGCTTCAGCTGACGGTTTACAAGTTGTTTCTCTCTTTTGGCTTCAGCCACATTTCTCCTAGATAGAAACCTGTAAGAAATGGGACTAAAGTCCAATGAGATA
>NZ_QSDP01000152.1:0-10921 GCF_003463685.1 Parabacteroides sp. AM58-2XD | reverse complement strand
GCTGTTTAATAAGACTAATTTCAATGATGTCAAAGAACAATTTAATCCCCTTATTCCGGGATTATTTGATTAATTAATAACTCGTCCCGATTTTAACGGGACACTAGTGGTATAAACAAGGACTTTGGATGCGCTTATCCAGGCAACCGGCTCTACGTTGACCGGATGGATTGCCCATAACAAAGTAGCCAGAAAAACGATTTGTTTGTTATTCATCGTCGCAAGCCGGGATGATTGAGTTAATAGACCGGAAAGAAAAAAATAAAGCAATACGACATTCAACAGATGTACTCCCAAACCGGCCAAATGAAATATCACCGGAGAGTACCCGAATAATGAATAAATAAGTACATAGCCTATTTCATTCAGGGGTGAATACTGACCACCATGAGTCTCTGTGAAAATTCGGTAAATATTCTCCCAGGTAAGTCCCCCGGAAGTATACGGATTAATCACACACCATTGATCATCCCAATAATACAGAAAATCATTTTCTGACAAAGGATAATAAACGATACACGTCATCACCAGTATAAAAAACAGAGGGCAATACCTTTTTATCCTTGTTGGCATATTCATAGTATTTATATTTAGCGGGTTACACATTAAAAGAGGACGAACAATTTTCCGACCGTACAATATATTCAGGACGGTTCTTGCACTGCATAAACATTTTACCCAAATACTCTCCTATAATACCGAGCATTAATAATATCACTGCCCCCAACACAGAAATCAGTATAGCCAGAGATGCCCAGCCTGTCACAGCCTGCCCCGAAATAAAAACAGCATATAGCACATAAATAATTTCCGTGATGGAAAGTAAAGCGAAAAAAGCAGCAAAAAGAATGGCCCATCGTAGCGGGCGGATACTGAAAGAGGTGATCCCGCAAACGGCAAACAAAATCATTTTCTTTAAAGAATACTTCGTAGTCCCCGCATAACGCATCCGAGCCTGATAAGGTATCTGTATCCTGTGAAAACCGACCCATGAAACCATCCCACGCAAGAACAGGTATTCTTCGCGACAGCCACGCAATACCTCAATTACTTTCCTGTCGAGCAGGCGGAAATCTGCACAACCTTCTGTTACCGTTACATCAGATAAAAAATTCATCAAACGGTAAAAAAGACGAGAGCTAACTGTTTTGAAGCAATTAGACTGTTTACTATCTATCCGGATCGTATCCACGATATCATATCCATCCGCCCAGCAAGCTAACATATCAAAAATTAGCGCTGATGGATGTTGCATATCTGCATCCATAGTAATAACGACTTCACCCCGTGAATAATCCAATCCTGCTTTCAATGCTTTCTGATGCCCGAAATTCCGGGAAAAACTCAACCAGCGGACATGAAAATCCTGTTCAGACAACAACAATATTGTTTCCAGGGTATGATCTGTACTTCCATCATCCACGAAGATTAATTCATAAGGGCAAGATAATTTATCCATTACCGGACACAGTTCCTCATACAACACATTAAGACATGCATCCTCATTAAAGCAAGGGATTACAATAGATATATTTTTAGGAGGCTTTTTCATACATATTAAATATAATAATCCGCATAACGTCTGTTTAATGACCAACATTACACAGATCCTTTTAATACAAACGCAATGAAAAAAATAAATGACCCCACTAAAAATAGAAAAAATGTTTCGATAAGATAAATGCATTGTACCATACCTAATAATAACTTCGTCCAATATCTTCTCTTAACAGAATAAAAAAATTCCATTATTTTTCACCACCTCCATCCTGGAAACTTAAATATAACAAACAACAAACCTGTTATTTTAGTACAAACTCCATGTAAAATCATACGTATGTATTTTTGTTACAAGTTAAATATCAGTTAGTAACAACTCTATTCCCTATTGTAGGCATACATTGCAACGTTTTAGAAACGTTTGTTAATTATATGTCTAATTAAATTAATCATTATGTTTAAGATCTACAGACCTATCAGCGCATTATTGCTGGTGGCCTCATTAGGATCTGCCTGGAATGCCTTCGCATCCGAAGGGACAATAGGAGAAACTTCTGAAGTTAATCAGCAATCAGGGAAAGTTACAGGTATCGTCGCAGACGATCTTGGACCGATAGCCGGAGCAGCAGTCTCGGTAAAAGGCACCTCTAAAGGAACCATAACGGACAGCGATGGAAAATTCGTCCTGAATGGAGTCAAAAAAGGCGAAATAATACAAATTTCATTTCTGGGTTATACGACACAGGAAATCGCCTATAAAGGACAGGAAAGTCTGGATATCAAATTGGTGGAAGACTCACAAACCATCGATGAAGTCGTTGTTACCGCCCTCGGAATGAAACGTTCTCATAAAAGCCTTGGTTATGCATTAACAACCATCAAAGGAGATGAATTCACACTTGCCGGTAAGGCAGCAAACCCCTTAACATCTCTATATGGTAAAGCTGCCGGTGTTGGTATCCAATCGAGTGCAGCAGGTCCAACCGGAGGTATAAATATAAAGATTCGTGGAGCAGCCAGTTTGGAATCATCCTCCAAAACACGCCCGTTGTTCGTTGTAGACGGTGTGCCCATTCATGACCAGGAATCATCTATGGCAACCCGTGGTTATGATCCGTTGAACTCTTTTGATTATGGTGCAGGTATCAATGATATCAACCCGGAAGATATCGAATCAATGGAAATCTTGAAAGGTGCGAAAGCATCCGTTCTATATGGTAGTGAAGGTGCCAACGGCGTTGTATTGATCACAACCAAAAAAGGGGCTAATACCAGAGGTTTAGGAGTAACGGCTTCTTTCCAATATACGGTTGAACAACCGGTTTCCTATATTGATTTTCAGAATGAATTCGGTACAGGAACAAGTGTATATGATGAATTGACAGGTAAATTACCCGATGGGACCTCTATGAGAAGACTGGGTACTTCCCGCTTCAACTTCGGACCCGCTTTCGACGGAAAACCGATCATGGACATAGACGGTAATATTATCAACTACGAAGCACAACCGGATAACTTCATGGATTTCTTCCGTAAAGGTTATTCTGACAACGTCAACGTTGCCATTGCCGGTGGTAATGAAATGGGTAATATGCGTGTTTCCTATACCAATTACAAATATCAAGGTATTTTGGATAACTTTGAACAGAAAAAGAATATCCTCAGCTTCTCCGGGAAAATGAACGCATCAAAATTTGCGTCTTTCGAGATCAATTCGAACATTTATAATATTGTCACCCAAAACCGTTATCCCAATATCGGAAGCCTCGTTTCATTTGGTGTCAACAGAGATCAACCATTTTCAACGCTAGAACGACTATATAAAGACGAATCCGGATACAAACGAAACTTGGAAGATTACACGATGAGTAGTTATGCTTCTAACATTATGAGTTTGTTATGGCACCAACATGAAAACAAAAATGTGGATGATAAGTTCCACATGATTACATCATTAAAGGGGAAATTCGATTTCCATAAAAATGTATTCCTTGTTTTACAGGGAGGTATTGACTATACGGATGTTGAATATAACCAACAAGCCAGGGTTACCCAAGTTGAACCCAATGTAGTCGGTGGAAAATATTCCAGAAAAGAAGAACGCTATGTAGTACAGAATTATGATGCCATGTTGAATTTCGACAAGAATTTCATGAAAGATCGTTTGAATGTACTTGCTTTCTTCGGTGGAGGTTACCGCAGCAATGAAGATAAGAGCATCAATGTATCAACCTACGGCGACATGCTTTATCCGGATTGGTACTCATTGAATAATGAAGGGTCATGGCCAGGAGCAGGCGACAAAGGAAAGGTTAGAGGTATGTCACGTGGCTCTGATTTCTTGTACAGTCTGTACGGTGGTGTGACTCTTGCTTTGGACGAACGCTACTATGTTGAAATTACCGGAAGAAATGACTGGGCCTCGACTTTGCCGGCAGGAAATAACTCCTACTTCTATCCGGGTATCTCATTCAACTGGAACTTCAAAGACCAGCTTCCAATCCCGCAATTGCAGTTCGGTAAGATACGTATGGCATGGGCCGATGCCGGTCGTCCTGCTTCCCGCTATTTTGCAAACAACCTGTTCAGCTTAGGACAGATTGCTGAAACCGAAGCTTCCGTCGTATCACCTCCTAGTTCTCTCTTCTCCGGTAAGTTGAAACCTGAACGTAAAAGAGAATATGAAATCGGTATGGACTTGCGCTTCTTCGATCAGAACAGACTGGAATTCGACTTCTCTTACTATACCAATAACGTCTATGACCAAATTATGGCCGTTCCATTGTCATCCACTTCCGGATACAGCGAAATCAGGATCAATGCCGGTAACGTACATAACTATGGTTATGAAATCTTCTTGAAAGGAGCTCCGCTAGTAGGTAAAGATTTCCGTTGGGACATATCATTCACGGCAGCCAATCAATATTCAACTGTAAAGAAGTTATACCCGGGTATTACACAGAAAATCATTGGTGGCGGATCAGGATATAAAGTGGTAGCCGAAGTGGGTGAACCAATGGGTGAATTACTTACCTATGACTACAAGAAAGATGAACATGGCAATCGTATTGTGAGTTCGAATGGTTTCTATCAACTTGATTATGATGCAGGTTTCAAGAAAAACTCCAATGTCAACCCTGCTTTCATCGGCGGTTTCAACACGTCATTCTACTATAAGAACTTCAACATCAACTTAGGTTTCGACTATAAATTCGGTGGAGCATTGTTATCAATGTCTAACTATTACCTGATCGGTAACGGTTTGTCTAAAGAATCTCTGCCTTATCGTGACGAAAAACATGGTGGTCTGGCTTATTACATCAATGAGCAGAACGTAAAAGTGCCCTGCGCACACAATGCGACAGCTCCGGCCAATGCCCAAGACAACCGAATATATCATGATGGTCTTATACTTAATGGCGTAAAAGAAGACGGCAGTAAGAACGATATCATCTTAAGTGCATACGAATACTATTCTACATATATTCATGATATGTCTGCCGATCTACAACCTGATAATGTTTATAAGAATGACTATATCAAATTCCGTGAAATCGGTATTTCTTATACCATTCCGAAGCGAATCGTAGAAAAAGTCAAACTGCAGAAAGTAACTCTGACAGCTACTGCACGTAACCTGTTCTACCTCTATAAGGCTATTCCGAATATTGACGCAGAATCAACACTCGGCACGAACTCTTACGAAGAATATTCATTCTTCCCTTCTACTCGCAGTTTTGGTATCGGTGCTTCAATTAGTTTCTAATTATACTATTAAATGCAAGGAATTATGAAAAATATATTATTAACAGGTTTGGTGGCAACGTCTCTATTATTTTCCGGTTGCCAGGACAAACTGGAAGAAGACTTTTACAACCCTGAAGTTTATCAGGCTCCAGATGACAAACTAGCTTCCGGCCTATTCACACAAACACTTTACGAATGGCAAGTGTATGTACAGGACTACGGAGAATGGTGGTGGTCATTAGGTGGCTGGGGTATTACAGCCTATGCCCAAGTCGGCGTTCGGCCTATGACAAGTAATTATGCTGGTGTTTATCAAGATTTTGAAGATGTAACTACCGGTAACGGATTCTCGGCAGACAACGGTATACGCAATTATTTCAATAACATGTATACCAAGATGAGCAAATGGTCTATTTTCAAACAGTTAATCGAAGAAGAATATACAGGTGATGTATTAACAAATGCCTATGTATATTACCAGTTGACGACTGTAATAAAAGACTTTACCATGCTCCGCAACATCGATTTCTTCAACAGCATCCCCTATTATAATGCCATCCAGGGTAACAAAGGGGTTCTGTTTGCTGAATATGATGATCCTTTGGAGGTTACTAAAACAATTCTTGACGAATTGAAAGAGATTTCGGAAAGCATAGTTGCCAATTACGATAAAATGTCTGCGGATGCAAAAGCAACCTTTGCCAAACAAGATCTCGCCTTTAAAGGAGATATCCAATTATGGAAACAGTATATCAATGCATTGAGACTGAAATTTGCGATCCGCATGTCTGCTGCCGACGAAGCTTATGCCAAAGCTCAGATCGCATCGGCGATACAGGGCGGGCTTCCCAGCAAAGACATGACCTGGCTTTTACCGACCAATCCTGCAAAGGATTTACCGGGAGGAGGTACCATCAACCGCGGATGGTTCGAACGTTTCACTTCGATATTTATTCCAAATGTCATCCTGGAAAGAATGAACCATAACAGATTGAAATATGAACCGGGAATCGATGACCCGCGTCTGCCTGCCATAGCTGCTCCGACACGTTACAACGATTATCGTGGTATCCGTATGGACAACCTATACCACCAGCCGGCTTACGACTCTATTGCCGCCGGCAGCGAAGAAAACATGCGCCCGGATTACATCGATGAAGGAACATGGGAACGCCATAAATCCTATATCAATAACAACTCTGCATACCGCGATGCCGCTGGAACATTGAGTTACTATGATATCAACTGCGTATCCATGTATAACCCGGCCACTTATTACTATGCCAATTTCCCGGTCTATATGTTCTCGCTGGCCGAAACAGAGTTGCTCCTGGCGGAAGTTGTTGCTAAAAACTATGCTTCCACAGGGAAAAGCGCAGGTGAACATATCAGCGATGCTATGGCTTATTCAACAGAATTTTGGTACTATGTAAACTCTCTGTCCATATCAAGCCCTGCTGATTATCCACGCTATTTCCCGGAAAAACCTTCTGCCGAAGCGGTTCAGACATACGGTGATTTCCTGAAAGCAGAATATCAGAAAGCAACTACATTGGATGATCAAATGGAGTTTATCATGCAACAGAAGTATATCCATCTGAATTTGATGGCACCCAATGAATGTTGGACAGAATTGCGTAGAACCCGCCATCCGAAGTTGGAGCCGATCAACTTCCCGCCGTATTACACGCATATCAAACCACAAGTTGAACGTATAAAATATCCGGATTCCGAAGAACTGAACAATACAGAGAACTTTGCTAAAGTAAAAGCAGAGAACAACTATTCTTCGCCCATTTATTATATACCGCAAGACAAAAGATCTGAATCTTACTATCGAGATACTTACATTGAGATAGAAAAAGAGTAATAGGGAGTTGAGAGAGGAGAGCTGGCCATATGGCGGGCTCTCTGTTTTTTTAGGATACTTCCTCTTTCTGCGGCACCAGCATATTTTTCCTGTATTGCAAGGGGGATACCCCTACATGCTTCTTGAAGGTGCGGCTGAAATAAATCGGGTCAGAATACCCGACACGATAGGCTACTTCCGCTATGGGATAACAAGACTCATCCGATAACAAAAGTTTAGCCCGGTCCATTTTGAAGGAAACAATATAATCGTTCGGAGTCATTCCTGTAACCATCTTAATCTGGTTGAACAAACTGGTCCTCCCCATTCCCATACATTTAGCCCAGTGAGCTATATCGAAATCCGGATCTTCCAGATGTTCCTCCAAAACATGGGTAGCCGTATCCAACAGTCTTTTTTCCTGTACGTTAGTTGCCAATAGCGGCACGTAATCCTGCTCCTCTTTCTGCTTGATATACCTTGACAAAATACGTTTACTGTTTCTTACCAAAGAATTACATCTATGCTGAAGTAAATCCATAAAAAAAGGCTTGACCACATAATCGTCAGCACCGGAACGAATACTTTGAATCTGTTGTTCCGGAGATGGCTGGTAAGTCATCAGAATAACAGGAATATGTAATGTATCTACATGCGACTTAATCATCCGGCACAATTCTATCCCAGAACCGTCCACCATATCGATCTCACTCAAAATAATATCCGGGAGTTCTCTCAATGCGATCAAATAACCCTCCTTTACATCCTCCGCTTCAATCAAACGATAGGCAAACGAAAATGTCTCTTTCAGCGAAGCCCTTATCTCGCTGTCACTGTCTATTATCAACATCGTATAAAGAGTGTTATCTTTTGTTTCAAATACCTCTTCCACAGGCGATTCCGCATCATAGACAGGATTTCCGAAACTAAATACAACGTCTTCCTGCTCCTCTCTGTTGAACGTCTGTAACCGGGTAATTAACCCTTGCAAATAAACGACCTGCTTCAATACTTTCCCGATTCGGTTTTTACCGGCTACAACTGCCGCATCAGCAACAATATTATTCAATATAGCAATAATTACAGTCAGAGGTTTTCTGAACTCATTGGAAATATTAGTCAGGAATTGCTGATTATCCCGGTTCAATTTATCCATTTGCTCCACCTCCCTCTTTTTCATCTCCAGGGAAAGCATCAGTCGAGTCTTTGTTTTATTGAACCAAACCAGCCAGGCTATAATAGAAATTGTTACACAAACATACAGCAATATCATTGGCCACGAAAGCCAGAACGGATACATAATTATAATTTCCAGCTGGACTTCATTCTGAGGATTATCCAGCTCGCGGACAATCAGATTATACTTGCCCGGGCGCAGGGAAGAATAAGTAATCGTCCTGTTGGAAGTCGTTATCCACAATTCATCCAGACCTTCCATCTTATATTCATATTGCCCGTAATTTGATAGCAGATAGTTACTTGTCGAAAAGGTAAGACTAATTGTATTCAGGTTATAAGGCAACTCTATTTTGGAGGAAAAGGTGATATCCTGTTGAAGAAATTCCGAATCAGCAGGTGTCAGCAACTGATTATTCACTGAGATAGAAGAGAAAAACAAAGAGTAATTCCTACCCGGACGATTTAAATTCTGCTCATTAAAAGAAAATAATCCACATATGGTACCCACATAAACATTCCGGTCCATCGGTGAGACATAAATACCACAATCACCACTGAGAGAAAGTGGGGTAGGCAGATTACTTAAAGGAATATGAAAGGCAGAAAGAGGTTTCTTTTTTACCGACATATCCAAAATAGAAACTCCTTTGTCTGTTGTTACGATCAGGTTCCTATAAAACGAACGGGTTACGCTATAACATACGTCACTCAGCAAAAAATGGTCATGCTCCCTATAAGATGAAAAATCATTCCTTTCCTCATTATACAATAAAAGCCCTGAATTCAGAGTTGACATGAATAAACCATTTTTTGAATCACCACAAATCGAATTAACGGCACTGGGAATACGGCTCCCTTTTTGCAAGCCATCCCCATAGACAGACAGTATCTTTTGTGATTTCAGATCTACTGAAAACAAACCTTCTTCCAGCGAAGACACCCATAACCGGTCCTTGTCATCAATGTATACGGTACGGATATTCCCGGAACACTTTTGTTGCAGCAACGAATCATCCAACAGATAAGAGGCATGCAGATTCTCCCTGTCAAGTTTAAAAATACCCTGGATAGAGCCAACACCAGCATATCCCGGTAAGGCACAATTTCTTCTATTATCAACTGAGAGGCCGGATCGATAAACGAGAAATCGATCTGCCTGACACGGTCTGTTTTCCTGTCATATACATAAAGCCCGTTTTTATAGACACTGACAAACAAGTTATCGGTCTGCTCATCATACCACAGCGCACGAATCTTATTATCCGGCAATCGGTGGGTAGCCTTGGTGATGTGCCGGATTACTTCCCTGTTCTTGTTCAAGACGTTTATACCACTGCCCTCGGATGCGACATACAAATTACCCTCTTTATCTTCGGCCATAGAACCGATAACAGTTCCATGCAGACGATCCTCAACTTTTTCGTCGCTATAAAAACATTTGAAATCATCCAAATCTATATTTCCATACCGGATATCACCATAATAGGGTCCAATCCATAAATTTCCTTGCCGGTCAGCAAACAAAGCAGTAATCGAAGTTTCCGCCATATACGGCTGGTTACCTATTATTTCCGGAACACCATTTGTTTTCATCTCTATCCGATAAAGACCGGCCAAAGTCCCCACCCATATTATCCCCCGAGTATCCTCAGTAAAGCAATGGATATAGTATGGAAGAACCTCCCGGATCATTAAAAACGACAGCTTCGCCATTTAATGAAACAACAGCAGCTAAACCAGATTTAGCCGACAGCCACAAATGGGATTCCGAGTCCAGGAACTGAGTAGTTATGTTCTCTTCCTGAAAACAGGTGGTTATAATCCGTTTTTCTGTCAGATCGACTCTCAATACACCGGTAGTCGTCCCTATCCAAAACTGATTATCGCCAATCGGAGTTATGAGAGTAAAAACATATCTTTCATCGGAAAACAAAATCTCTTTTTCTCCCGACCGGACATTACATCTATAAAGTGAATGCCCTTCAACAGCATAAAGCTGATCATCCGAATAACAAATAGCCGTTGCTGTAATCTCCGGCATGAAAGGTTGCCTCATCTGCAAATCGATACAGATTATATTGTTTTCCGCCAAAAGATATAGTGTAGAATCATTTCCACAGAAATTATGAATATTAGCATCTTCGAGAGACGGGAAATATTCAGACAAACGAATTACTTTAGTAGAAATGCCATCATAACAATTTACAGCATTATTACCGAGCCATATTCTCCCCAGCCGATCCTGCCATATTGCTATAGAGGAAGGCTGAGACAATCCGTCTTTTACTCCCAAAGACCGGAAATAGATTTCGTCTCCCCATATAGTAACAGAGAATAAGAGAAGTATAAAAGTCCAAATAGCCAAACGGATTCTATCCATCAAATCTGCTTAATATTAATACAGAGAACAAGTTAACAAAGCTCCATATCATCATCCTCTCCCGTATCTTAAAAACATCTAATATCCTGAAGCCTAATATTATACATTATTTAACTAACATAGTCCTAGCAGAACTCATGCCTAAAAAGAAAAAAGGATGAATAAACAAGAAAAAAAATAACACCGCTTATGGCTAAGTTTGGTTCACATATTAAATTTTAGACTACAATATGAATGAATTTAAACGTATTTTTAAATAATATTAT
>NZ_QSDP01000151.1:0-10989 GCF_003463685.1 Parabacteroides sp. AM58-2XD | reverse complement strand
AAGACAAGAACGGGTTTTCATAAACCCAGGGTTTAACCCTGGGCTGGTTTGTTAAAGCCTTACAGGCTTACATTAACATCGTAAAGGCGGTTCACAAACCGCCCCTACCAACGCACAACATTCATATCTGATAAATTCTGAACCATATCATAAATTCAAAACAGTTCTTAAAAAATCAGAATTCCCCGTCAAAACTACGAACGCTTCGTAATTATATCTATATTTACGAGATCAAACATTCTAAATCGGGACTTGTATGAAAAAGCAATATCTCAAAAGTATTTTTCTGTTAGGAATCCTATGCACTGTCCTATCTTGTGGAGAAAATGCTAATCAGGCAGATGCACTGTCCGATAAAACGTATATTATTAACATTCCGGAAGACTTAAGCAATATTTCTCATCTTGATTCTGTTTTTTCCGACATAACATTTATCCCTCTGGAGACCAGAGAAGAATGTTTGATCTCCTATATTTTTACTATTAAGATAGCAGACTCGCTCATTTATATCAACAATAACAGAAAACAGTTATTAGTCTTTGAAAAAAACGGTAAATTCAAATACCAAATTGGAAGTCAGGGAGAAGGTCCCGGAGAATACCTCGAAATAAACGATTATATAATAAATAAAGACAACATAGAACTGCTGGATTTCAAAAAAATATTGACCTACTCTCTTACCGGTGAATATTTAGAAACAAAAAATTTTGACCTACTGAATGACACAGTCTATTGTAATGCAGAAGATTTTTGCCACTCCCCGTTAGGAGGGTATTATTTCTGGGGAGGAACATCCGGTAAATTTGGGGTGCCTATGCCTCCTGGGGTGAACAACTCATCATGCCTATCGAAGCTAGTTGGCTACAAATCGAACTCGCCCGAATCTCTCCTGAATACATAAACAAATTAAATATAGGACATTACAAAAACATGGACGAATTTAATAATCCTATTTTAGTACTCTATAAACTAAAAAAATAATAGAACAGTTATGAACACAGCCGCTTGTTTATTTAATTCTCCCTATAAGGTCTCCCTCTCATTATTGATCGTACTATGTTTGAGTTGCACCTCAAACGCAGATACGGAAATATACCAGAAGAGACGGGATAATGCAATCACTGTAAAAGATAAGGTAAAAGAGATAATGATCGAAGATGTACTGATTGGACGGGTTACCCGACCTTATCTTATCGACAAATATCTAATTATAGTCGATCACAGTTCATACGACCGCTTTATTCATCTATTTGACAAGAATGACTTCCATTATATCACCAGCACAGCTTATAAAGGACAAGGTCCTGGTGAAATTACCATGCCGGGACATGTAGGTATCGACGAAGCCCAGCGTACATTTTATGTCTCGGATCATGGCAAACAAAAGATATTCAGTTATAACCTGGACAGCGTTCTGGCAAATCCATTCTATATCTCGAATATAAAAACCGATATAAAAATCGGGTTATTTCCTGATACATACCGATATATAAACGACACATTATGTATCGGACGTATCATAGAGCCTATAGGCACTAATGATTTTAAATCGCTCGTTGCCAAATGGAACATGCAGACAGGAGAAATCCGGCCAATGAAATACGAACACCCTGATATAAAAAAGAAGCGTATCACAGCAGATGTCTCCCCTGAATATGGATTATATGTCGAATGTTATTCCCGTTACGACCTAATGACTATTTGTGACTTGAACGGAAATTTAAAATACAATATATACGGCCCTAAATGGGAAAAAGAAACAACGCAAACAGCACATTACAGCCAACCCGTCTTCTGTGGAAACAAAATCATCGCAGGTTATTCGGGAGGAGACCACCGTACGGATGCCTATTACCCAACCAAGCTACTCGTCTTCGACCTCAACGGCAACTATATCCAAACACTGGAAACTGAATATAAAATATCCAGTTTCTGCTATGACCGGGAAAATAATCGGATCATTCTGTGCATGGATGATGAGATACAATTCGGTTATCTGGATTTGGATGGGATTATTGAATAATCAAAATCCCTATACCAGTTACCTGCCCTCTCCAAATTCATCAATTATAATTGACAAAACACAAATTCAAAGCCATTTTATCAATTATAATTGACAAAATTGGTATATTTGCAAAAAGCATCCATTATGATTGATAAAACTCACTTCAAACGGGAATATATAAAACGCCCTGTTTATACAGAACGTATAAAGCCCTTTTTAGGGAAAGATATTATAAAAATCCTGGTAGGACAACGCCGGGTAGGGAAAAGCTATATTATGTATCAGCTAATGGATTATATAGAAAATACTTTTCCGGATTCGCATATCATTTATATAAACCGGGAACTGAAGCCTCATGAGTTCATTCAAACAGATGATGACTTATACCAGTACGCACATTCAAACTTGCAGGAAGGTAAAAAAAATTTTCTATTTATTGATGAAGTACAGGAAATACAACGCTTTGAATATGCTTTAAGAAGTCTTCTGGCAGAAGGTGTTTGCGATATCACCTGTACGGGAAGCAATGCCTCCATGTTGTCCGGAGAACTAGCTACACATTTAGCCGGAAGATACATTGAATTCCCTATCCACAGCCTCGGATATGAAGAATTTCTTCGTTTTTTCAATTTGGATGACAACAATCAAAGTCTTTATAAATTCCTGACAATCGGAGGTATGCCCTATCTGAGAGTAATAGGAACGGAGGAAGCATACGCTTTTGAATATTTACGGAATGTATATTCGACCATCTTGCTGAAAGATGTCGTCGCCCGTGAAAACATTCGGAACGTTTCATTTTTGAACGACCTCGTTGAATACTTGGCCGATAATATAGGGAATCTATTTTCAGCTTCCAATATATCCAAATACCTCAAATCCCAACGAACGACCGTGTCAACCCAAACGGTTCTGAACTATCTGAATCCATTACTCAACGCTTTTTTTATACACAAAGTATCCCGGCTGGATATCAATGGACTAAAAATTTTTGAGATCGGAGACAAATATTATTTTGAAGACTTAGGACTGCGGAATGTAATCAGAGGTTGCGATTTGAATAAAGACATTCAGAAACTATTGGAAAATGCAGTGTATTTACATCTACTATGCTCCGGTTATGACGTAAAAGTAGGTCAGCAAGGCAATTATGAAATTGATTTTGTTGGAATAAAAAACGGAAGCCGCATATACATACAAGTTGCTTATCTAATTCTTGACGAAAAAACGAGGGAAAGAGAATTCGGTAATTTAATGAATATTCCAGACCATTACCCTAAATATGTTATCAGCATGGATGAATTCAATGCCGGTACAAACGACAAAGGTATCAAACAGTTACATGTACGCGATTTTCTAAAAATGGAAATCTGAGGCATAGAGCTGTACAAAATATCTTATATGGAGAAAGTTTTATCTATTCTTTTCTGTATGATGATATACTATATATTTTATTAGAGAAGATGGATTATACATAAGTTGCAGTCATTTCAAAAATCCTAATTATGATGATAATACCCTTTGTTTTCAGAAGATAGAGTTAATAAAAGTAGAATAAAATCTAACAAAAACAACTAGTTTGCTTTGTATATAAAGCAAACTTTAGCAATATTTGCACTATATACAGTGCTTGATTATGGAAAAGCGGGTTATAAAAGCTATTATCGCGGAATAACTTTTACTGATACATATATATCTTTTATTATGAACTCAGGACTCTTTTCTAAAAAAGTTTCCATTCAAATTTGCGTTTGATATATATTGAACGAATAAAACACATATATGCTCTTTTCGTTTGACAATTGAGTTCCTTTCGTTTGATATATATTAAACGAATGGTTGTTTAGGCAGTTTTTGGTAAAACTATCGTAACTTTTCAGTGAATGATAAGCTGCTTCCGGTTTTTCATTCCTTACATAAGATGGAATGCAATCCATTATTAATATTAAACATCTTATTTTTTATAGTACCCCCCTGTTTTACGGGCTCCCACATACACCACCAATCCCTTTTCTTTCAAAGATTTGATATAACGTTCCGTCGTTGCAATACCTTTATTGATATATTTGGATATATCTTTCACTTTAATTCCAGGATTCTTTTCTAAGAAAGTAAGAATAAGAGTTTCTATTTCATTTATTCCCTCATTATATGGCCGTTCAATAACAGATATGAATTGTACACCATCAAAATCATTGATAAACATTAAATTTGGTTCCTCTTTTAATGCACGCATAATCCCTGAACCTAAACCACGATAAGGCATTGTTTTTGCACAAAAATTAGCAATAAATGAATTACGGACAACAGTATTCCCAAACTTTAATAATAAATTCAATATCTTTGTACAAATTCAAACAGTCTCCATGAAAAATATAATCTACTTCTTCATTGTTTTTATATTGCTATCTTGCAATCAGTCTCAAAAACAATTTTCCTATATCGACTTATCAGCGTCTACACCTTTAGACTCGGCTGAAGTTATTTATACTTTTGATGATAAATATCCGATCAGTATCAGGCTCATCGACTCTCTGATGTTTGTCATACTGGTTAAGTCAGACACGTGCCTGACAGTCATTAATACAAATACCAAAGAAGTCATTGCCTCTTTGGGACCTGTTGGAAACGGCCCGGATGATCTTGTCTCTCCCAGCTTCATTTTATCTACAGACAATCCTAACGTATTGATCGAAGATGTAAACTTACAGCGGATTATTAAAATAAACACAGATATCGACAGTCTAAAATTGCAGGACTATACCCAATATCCCGAATCACTCTTCGGCAGTAGCGAACTGAACCTATCGGAGAACTTTATAGTAGGAAGGAAAGTAAATCCCAAAGAAAAGAAAATGTTTTTCGTCTACAACAGAAATAAAGGAACAACCGCTGAGGCTGATTACTTTCCGGAATTAAATGCTCCGTTATCAGACTATAACTACACATACGCCCCTGTTCTGGCCCTGAATGAAAAACAAAACAGAGTTATCGCCGGAATGTACTTCTTTGACCTGTTTCATGTGTATGATCTGGAAGGGAGTCGTATAAAGACCTTCTGTTTCTCAGAAAATTGTGTTCCCAGCATAAATGCAGAGGCCAAAATGCTGGATCTACGGGAAGGATATGCAGGCATCATCCGTGCATATTCAACAACAAAGTATTGTTACCTGCTAAGGGTTGAATACAAACCGGAATACCCCGATGGCAAACAGAAGATAATTCAAATCGACTGGAACGGTAAGTTTATCAATTCTTACGATTTTACAGATGATATATCCGGACAGTTTTATGTAGACGAACATTCAAACAAGATATATCTTATACGAAATCACATGAATTCTGAAGGTGAAGATTTATTCGATATTGTCTCATACCCTACTAATTAAAAGATCTTTATACCCTCAATACACTTACAGGAGAACGAATAACTATCGATGCAAGCAGCCAATACACCTCCAACAAAGCCAACAAATGTCCTTCAACGACAAATTATTCAAAATGGCAGATACATGGCATTGAAAATCCGCATTTCTTCGATGTAATGTATATTCCGGAATATCAAATGTATGCACGTTTACATTTTGCCGGTACAACCTTCGACACCCATAAAAATTTAGAAACAATAGCATATGAACGTGATTTGTATCTGATGCTATTTGACAAGTCTTTCAAAAAAGTATATGAAAGTAAATTAGCCTCGAACAGATTCAACCCTTACACGGGATGGAATACAATCAATAACGGTATCATACTTTTTGTTGACAACATTCATGATAAAAACGATTCCGATAATTTAATTGTAGATATCATTCACCCTGATTAATTACAAGCAGCTTCAAAGTAATCACTTCGTTATCCCTGTTCTCCTTTTTATCAAAATGACATTTTAAGTACTTCATAGTTTGAATATATGAACCTGAGGACGCGCAAGGAACTTTCCAAGCCATTCTCCGAAGGTTCGTTTATATCCTATTGCCAATAAAAGGAGAACAAATGATTAATTCCGAAAGTAATATAGGAGTTATTACAACCTTTTATTCTCTAATACTGATTTATAAGCAATTTATGAAAGATTATTTCATCTCATTACCAGACGCTTTCTGTAGAAAAAACATGCCAGAAAACATACTATTCGGAGCCCAAAAACACGCAAACCATTTAAAATTGAAGCATTTTTAACATTTTTCTTTATTAAACCGAACTCCAATCTCAGTTAAACTGAAAAAATATTCGTTTAAAACGAGATGAATTTTTGTTTAAACAAAATTCGATTTGACCGAAAAAACGAGTATAGAAAAGCATTATGTTAAATAATGTGTAAGAAAACTTGCTAAAACGGCCACTGTTAAAAACACACCCGTAAGTTTATCCGCTTATTATAAATCCTTTTAATGCAAAAACAGCACAACAAGCTCCTTTTTGACAATTGACACACCGCGATCTCAATGAAACAGATTTAGAAGATAAGATAGAGCAAACACCAGTATTTGCTGAAACATGACGACGACAATAATCGGCTTATTTTCGCTTTTAATGATGATATTCAATTTGGTTATTTAGATCTCAATAATATCATATAAAGAAGTGCCAAATACTACACTTCTTTATTCTCTATCCGTTCTATGCATATTTCCATCTCGTCTTTTCCCTTGATTTGGTACCCTTTAGCCCGTATAGTTTCAATACTCAAAACGGGTATAGTCAGGTTCAAATCTCTCCGCAAGCGGAGCACTAACTGTTCCACTGTTTTTTTATCTACTCCTACATACTTATCTCCAAGAGCCTTATAGAGAAATTCATACGATTGAAAATAGTCTTTTCCCTGCGACAGGAAATAAAACAACTCAAATACCTTAGGAGTAAGTTGTATCGTCTGATCGCTGTAAAACAAAGAACATAGTCTTTCGTCATACCGAACAACATTATCAGTTGGTTGCAAAGGCAACTCCAATGATTCCTCCAACGATTCTGCCACAGGCTCTGTCTCAGGTTCTGTTAGCTGCTCTACCTTTTGCTCAACAGGTTCATCAGGTAAAGCCTGCTCTGTTTTCTGGGGCTGTTCATTTTCAGAAACAAATTGATCTGGAGATTTTGAAGACTTATTGTTCTGTTTTCTTTTTACTATCAATATTCCCAAAATCATAAGGACTATGGATAACACAACATAATAAGATGTCCCCCACACTATGCTTTCTATCCAACCACCCTTAACATATCCTTCCAAAAGAATAATATCCTGAATATCTACTTTGTATGTCAACTTCAAGTAATCATGTAAGACTTTCACATCCTCTTGGCCGTAAAATGTCTTTTTATCTGTACTATTATTATAAAGTGATACTGCCGTTTTATAATCCAATCCATTCTCTTTCAACTTTAACCGGAAAAGACTATCCAACTTTTCCAGTTTTACAGGGTTCTTGAGTGACAAATACTGCTGATCAGCCAGAAAATTTCCTTCATCAGCAGTATAAGGTTTAATGCTATCCCTTTTTAAATGCACAGTCTGATCTTCAGTTGTTATTTTAATTTCGGGGGAAGCTGTCGGAGTAAATACATGTATCTTCTTTACTTTGGCTTCTCTCATCCTGTTCGTACGATCTTCCCATAAAGTTTGCTTCCAGATCTCAGTCACTTGGGTCCGCAAACTACAAGAATACCAATATCCTCCACTTATAAAGATTAGCAAAACCATTAAAATCCCAATTAACCCATATGATGAATCATTCTTCATTTCCACTTCTTATTTTAAAATACAAAAGTAGTAAAGAAACACTCAAAAAGAGGCAAAACGAAGAAAAAAACACCTATACAGGTCTCATATAGGAGATTTATAAGAAATTTATAAGAGAATTCTAGGAGTTCATCCGAAAAAGACTCTCTATTTTTGTACCAACAAACATAATACAGATATGAAGAAGAAACTAAAATTAGTAGGATTTGTAACTTGCCTGATCGTCGGTTGTTATTTTGGGTCCACTCCAAAAAACAATTTACCGTCTCTATTATTAGAGAATGTGGAAGCATTGGCTTACGGTGAACATGGAAATGGAGCCAATTGCTATGGCGATGGCTCTGTAGAGTGTTACGGATATTGGGTCGAAATGAAAATTGAAGGATTAAGCCTTGAATAAACGATGAAGCATCTCCTTTATACATTAATAGGTATTAGCTGCCTGGTCGCCTGCACGAGTTCTCCGGATTCGCACTTCCCTAGATACTCAGACTTTGCCAAAACCAAGGCGCTCAGTGCACAGGTAATTAACCTGGATACTATCCTCTTCCGTTACCCATTCCGGGTAACGGTCAGAGATAGTATTGCCGTTGTAATGGATCTACATAATATGGACCATTATTTACATGCCTTTACTTATCCGGGGTGGAAACACGTTGTCTCATTCGGCAGACGTGGAGAAGCACCGGAGGAGATGTTATCAGTTGCAAACTTTCAATTCAACTCCTTAGATTCTTTGTGGGCACTCGATCCCAACAAGATGCAAATTACACGTTGGAAAATATCTCCTTCTACCGGTTCCGCGGAACGGGTAGAGGAGATTAAATTAGACAAGAAACTGGTCCGTTCACTGGACTTTCGCACAATGGAATCGGGCTTTTTGATCCCAGACTATATGGGAGAGCACCGCATCTGGGAAGTCGACAACAACGGTAAACCGATAAAAAGCAGTGGCGAAATTCCCAGCGAAACAGTCAACGAAAAGACTGTCCGACCGGCATTAGCGCAGGCATGGCGAAGTTTCATAGATTATAATCCCGACAACGGCATATTAGCAATGGCTACACAGTTGGGAGAAGCAATCGAAATCTATAACCTAAAGGACAATACTCATAAAGTTTTGTACGGTCCGGCAGGAGAACCGGAGTTTAAAACAGGAAAAGACGGTTCAGGCATTCCTAACGGAATCATGGGTTTCAATGATATAAAAGTAACAAACAAATACATTTATGCGGTATTTCAAGGAATTAAATTCAAAGACAAATTAGCCGCCTATCAGCGGGGAGAACGTCTGGAAGACGGAGGAAGATTTATCTATGTATTCGACCTGCAAGGGAATCCGGTACAAAAATACACTCTTGACCACGCGATATATGGCATTGATGTAAACGAAGAAACAAATACAATCGTCGCTACCGAAGTGAAAAGCGATGATCCGATCATAGAATTTAAAATTTAAAGGACAAGATGAAAACAGTTTTACTATACATATTATTAATAACTGCATTCTTTTCTTGCGACAACGAGCAGAAAGAAAAGGAAAAACAGATACTGCAACTCGTAAACGAATGGCAGGGGAAACAGATCGTGTTCCCTGAAAATGCCATCTTTACACGCTATCTGACAGATACTACGGATTATCAGATACCACAATCCGAGTATAAGGTATTAATATATGTAGACTCTATTGGTTGTACCAGCTGTAAACTACAATTACATAAGTGGAAAGAGTTGATCGAATATACTAATTCGGTAACACAAAATAAAGTACCTTTCCTTTTCTTCTTTCATCCAAAAGATGCCAAAGAAATACGTTACTTGCTGAAACGTGATGGTTTCGATCGCCCCATTTGTATTGATTTGGACGACCGGTTAAACAAATTGAACAAGTTCCCGGCTGATATGACTTTCCAGACATTCTTACTGGATAAGAACAACAAAATCGCAGTTTTGGGTAACCCCGTACACAATACAGCAGTCAAAGACCTTTATCTGAAACAGATTACCGGAAAAGACTCCCCAAACAAAAACATACCAAAAACTACCGCAGAAGTCAATCAAACAGAAATAGACTTTGGTACATTCGACAAATCGGAAATAAAACAAACAACCATAGAGGTAAAAACACTGGGGACAGTCCCCTTGTGATAGTAGACATAAGTACCACTTGCGGCTGCACAGCAGCCACATATGACAAACGACCTGCGAAACCCGAAGAAACCCTCCGGGTGGGAATCAAGATGACACCGAAGGATACAGGCTTCTTCGATGAAGTCGTAACGATCAAGTATAATAGTATAAACAACCGACCTGTAAAGGTCAGGATAAAGGGGTATGCGAAATAAAAAGAAGGGAGTCTGCCTAATGAGCCTCAGAAACTTTACGGCAAACTCCCCGACCATTCCCTTTTTAAACAAAGAAAGGAGGTATATCAAAATCAATTAAGATTCAAAAATAGAATGATATTAGTTTATAAAAATTTATATCATTCGACTGTCTGAACTGAATAGCAGTAGGCGAAGGTAGAAAATTAAACTGAATTAATAACTTAATACTGAAAAGATCATGAAGAAAAAGATCTTTGGGGCAGTTCTTATCACTGCTATGGCTGTTGCAGCTGGCTGGAATTTCAACCAGAGCAAAAATGAAACACAACTTTCTGATTTAACTCTTGCCAACGTGGAAGCGCTAGCTAGATGGGAAAGCCAAGTTGAGTTACAATTCATTACAGGTGATAAAAAACCTTGTATGAATTGTCCGGAAATTGGAGCAACCTATTGCGATTGCGACTAATAAATAGGGACTGTGTCATAAATTCTTGTCCGGCCTAGATCTGCCATCTTATCCCCAACATTGATGATCAGGATAGGATACAAGCTTGATTTTGGTTTGGAATGATAGGACTGTGAATTATAACACAGCCCCTTCTTAAGACAATAATAAACATAAAATAATAGAAAGGATGTATAAAATGAATTATCTTATAAGATCAGCTATAACAATATTGAGCATTTGCTTTTTTTCATGTCAGGAAAATACAAACAAAAACATCATTTCAGAAAATATCGAAATTGACATAAAACAGGCACAAGAAAAAACTTTGTTTACAGAATATGAATATGTCAAATTGGAAACAGCTGACAATTGTTTACTACCTCCTTCGATATGTCAAATTGGAAACAGCTGACAATTGTTTACTACCTCCTTCGATAAATAAAATAATATATTACAAAGATAACTATCATTA
>NZ_QSDP01000150.1:0-11062 GCF_003463685.1 Parabacteroides sp. AM58-2XD | reverse complement strand
TATTATAAACACAAGTTTAGTTTGTGTTTTTGTCTATATACCAAAACGGACTAAACTAATTTCTATTGACAGCAAATTATATATGCTGGCGAAAAGAAAAACAGTATTCTTCTTTTCGCCAGTTTTGCTTTTATGGTTAGAGAGCTTTTGTTACCTTTGCACATGAAGCCCACCGCAAAGCGATTTCTTCGTTTTTTTGTTACTATTTTGTTACCCACTATTAGTAATAGGTGGGCTTTTGCTTTGATAATCAGAGTTATATTATGCTGTATGTATAATATGTGGCAGAATATATTTAATAGCTGGCAGCTGTGGAAGAAACGGAAAAATGAAGCTATGTCAGAAGTGTCCCGTTCCCGTGCTTGACACGGGATCGCAAAAGAATAGGCCGTATAAACATCCGGTTGATATAGTCTATTCTTTTGCGGCCTCGCTTCAATTACCCCATAATAATATGTGCCTTTTTAGGAGCGATCTTGTATACCAGAGCTGTGAATGCCCAACTGCAAAGGAAGATAAGTACAGCCATAAGAGGTACCTGCAAAGGAATCGGTAATGAAGACGGCCCGATCAACAGGAAAAATGGCCCTACCAGAAAATAGTGTACCATATAAATCCCGAATCCGCATTTTGTCATATTAGCCAAAGCCTTGATGACTATCGGGTTATTGATTACCACTTTCTGTAATAGTAAAAACATAGATAAAGTCAGCAGTAAGACATTCGGACTACAGAATGTAAAATATAACTCCATCTCCGTTTCCGTTGCATTCGGATTTTCGGCAGTAGTGCTGAACCCAGTATATGTTATATAGTAGCCGGCAATAAACATAACGGCGCAGATCAGGAGTGTTTTCGGAAGACTCCAGTTGTTCCCTTCTTTCACATAATGGCCCAGCAGAAGAAAACCGATGAACCCTGCGAAGTAATAGAACATGCCGAATTCATTCCAGGTATCTGTACCGAACAAGTATCCGTCTCTGTTGAAAAGCCAGTTGGATACATATTCTCTCAGGTAGGGGATAAATAAAGAGATGACCCAGATAAGCAGAAATGCTTGTTGTGTCTTCCGGTTATTTTTCCCGATCCAGCCGGAGAAGAAAGGCATGTAAAGATAAAGTCCGATCAACAGGTAAATATACCACATATGATTTTCCTTATGGCTAAAGTTGAAAGGAATCATGGCGACATCCTTTAATGAATCCATTAGGTTCTGTGATTCATGGCCCTGTGTATAGCAGAAGAAATCACCGATGATCTCTTTAGGTAAGCCAAGTACTCCCGTAAACCAGGGGAACATGCTGTATAGTACCGACCAGATGAGAAATGGGAATAATACGCGAAATATCCTTTTCTTATAGAAGGTTCCTAGTGGTTGCTCTTTTACCGGTAACAATAATAATCCGGTCATCATAACGAATAAAGGTACGGAAGGCCGGAAAAGCGAGCCGTAGACAGCAGCCCAGTGTGTGTACTCCGGGATCGCCCTCATGGTTGGTGAAATGTAAAAAGGGTCGATGCAGTGTACACCGATCACCATTAACATGGCTACACAACGAATAACGTCAAGCCAGACAAGCCGATTATCGGCAGCAGGATTTTTGATCATGTGATGTTCTTTTTTTTATGTGCAACAAAAGTAGGATTAAAAGGTTTATGCCCTATCTGAATTTAAGTCATTTTATTGTAATAATCAGTCAGACCAGTATGAAATACTTTATCTATCTTTGTAATCGTATAAAATATGAATAACAAAGAATAAAATATATGAGATTAAGTAATGAATGGTTCACAGCCTTGTCGGAAGATGAAGACGGGCATTTGGTAACAGTAAGCGGACGCGATGAACTGACGGAATTTATCCAGTCCGGTAAATTCAAGGAGCGTGTTGAAATAACCTGGAAATATGAAGGGGATGAGAAAGGAATGCCCATAGACGTACTTGCCGAACAGATGGAGACTGTACAGGAAACTTTACGCAAAGCCATGGAAAAAGATAAACTCTCCATCCTTACCGCTGTTTATACCGGGGCAGGAGAGAAGATATGGGTTTTCTACACTCGTACAGTCCGTGTTTTCGGCGAACGTCTGAACGAGGCACTCGCTCCGTTCGACCTGTTACCTATTTCTATTTATACGGAAGTCGATCCCGAATGGGAAGAGTATCTGGATATGTATGAGATGAAGCAGTGGGCTCTCGATTAAGGCGTGTTTAGCTCTTTTCTGACTAACCAGCTGCCGATGCGCGATTCGGAAATTCCTTCTTTCAACCGATAGCTACAAATGAAACGGTCGTCTTTTATTTCAGATTCCATGTAGTTGAACTGACATGTTTTTTCTGTATAAAAGGCTTCCGCAAGTTCTATGATATGGGTGGAAAGAAGGAATTTGCTTTGCGGATATTTTTTCAGCAGATTGAGAACGATGACCGAAGCCTCATAGGCATCGCGGGCATTTGTTCCCCGGAAGAGTTCGTCGAACACGATGAAATAAGCATCTCCTTCCTTTACTTTTTCCAGTATGCTTTTGATACGTAATACTTCCGCATAGAAATGGCTTTCTCCTCTTTTTAAAGAATCCGGTAAATTGATGGAAGTAAAAATGCCCTTGTATACCGGGCAACGCATATAAGTCGCCGGTACCGGTAATCCGGCGTGAGCTAGCCAAATAACCGACGATAACGCTTTCAGAGTTGTCGATTTGCCAGCCATATTGGAACCTGTGAAAATATTGATATGTTTTTCCTCCAAATGCCAGTCATTACGTACGGCTTGCGGCAAAGCCGGATGGAAAAAGTTGTGTATGACCAACTCTGTGTCGCTGGAATGTAATTCCGGGTAACAAAATCCTTTCTCTTTAGCTATTTGATGCGCGGAACGAAAGGCGTCCAATTCGTATACAATATCAAGTATCCCCCGTACAGCGATTTTTCCCCTATTGCGGAAAATATAGTCGAACTGGTCAATTTCGTAACAAGTTAATCTGGTTTCCTGTTCGGGATTGAAGTGAAAACATTGCTGTCCACATAGGAGCGTATCATCCGGAGCGTTTGCTTGATAATGTCCGGTTGTGCGGACTCTTCTATGGGAGATGAGATCTGGCGTAATTCCCGGATCAATTCGCATAAATATAGGCATCCACGGCTTTTAATATAGTTCCACGGATTTTTCTGCAATTTGTTTTTTAACCATTGGTAGTAGGAGAGGACGCCTAATACGGTTGTGGGGGACGGTTCATTATAATTCAGGTAATATTCGATAAAGTCCAGGGTGTTCCCGTCTATTTCGAAGCTGGGTATTCCACCGGCGCGAATGGATTCGATGCGGTAATGGAGTGTTTGGATATTGTTAACGGGATGGGTAACCCAGTTTTGGAGTACGTTACGGCCGCCTTTAGACTGAGTCTCGGTATAAATACCGGTCAGATCAAATTCTCCGTAGGGATTTTGCGTAACACATAAGTCATTACGGGTCTGTATATCTGTTTCGAGTTTCTTTGTTCCTGTCTGTCCCATTGGACAAAGATAGTTTTGTTTATGAAACTAAAGATACTCCGGGGTAAAAAAATATAAAAGGAGTTGTCTTTGAAAACAACTCCTCCGTGTAAATATATAAACCCTAAAAAATAACTGGCAGATCACCAGGTAATGCTATTGCAATCTGACTAATCTGTAAAGCAATTGCTGGATTGCTTCCTGATAGTCGTCGATAATGGATTGTGAGAATGCTTCAGGGAACAGGTCTCTGTGTTTTTCTACGTAGTTGTAGAAATCTGATGCATGCTTAACGATGTCTTTCGGAGTTTTTGTTTCCGGGATAGAAATTTGAGGTCACCTACCATGGCGTATGTTGTTTCGGTGATTCTGTCGATCACGTCCAGTAAGGAGGCGATGGCTTCATCGAGTGCCATATGTTTGGCATAACTGCCGGTTCCGGTTACGCTCCAGTGAAAAAGTTTGAGACTGCTGTTGAATGAGAAAAGTTCTCCGATAAATGCTGCGATCTCTTTGTTTGAAGTATGGGCCGCTTTTTCTTTTTGTTCTGATTTTACTGTTGTACTCATAATTTTGTTTCTTTATGTTTCGTACTGAATAAACACCATGAACAACAGGAAAGTTTACAGGAATATAAGAAAAAATGTGGAGAAGGTTTATGGTAACAATGTGGTCATAAATGTTGTTTATATAAGGAATATAGATAGAAAATTATGACACAGATAAAATTGAAACGGATATATGAAGATCCGGAACCAACGGATGGCTACAGGATATTTGTAGATCGCTTATGGCCCAGAGGAATGAAAAAGGAAGCTGTACATTTCGATTTGTGGGAAAAAGATATAACTCCTTCTCCAGAGTTACGCGAATGGTTTCATCAGGCACCCGATGAAAGATGGAATGAGTTTGCTGCATTGTATCGAAAGGAACTGAACGGTTCGGAGGCAGCAAAGGCATTTGTGGAGAAGATTGGACAATATCCGGTCATCACGTTACTCTATGCTTCTAAGAGTCCGGACCATAATCATGCGCTTATTCTGAAGACTTTTTTAGATGAGAAAATAAACTCACAAAGCTGAGCTCAATAACTCGGCTTTGTGAGATGAAGAAGTCGCTGCCTCGAGATGAAGAACTCAGCTTCGTGAGATGAAGAAGTCGCCGTCCTGACTTCAAGAGGTTTTCTCCGAGACTTCAGGAAGTGTCCGTCGAAACATCAAGAAGTTTCTGTTGAGACATCAAGAAACGTCCGTCGAAGCTTCAAAGAGCTTCCGCTGGGACTTCAAAAAGTGGGTTATTGTTCCATTAAATAAGATTTGAAAGCATCGAAATCTTTGCAGAGTTCGACACTTTGTTTCGTCCCTTTCATAAAGGCTTGCAACTTGGCCGGAATTTCAATGTCTGCATTGAGGATACGGTCTACTGTTCCTTTGAACTTCGCCGGATGGGCGGTTTCGAGGAAGAGGCCGGTTTCGTCAGATTCGAGTGCATATTGTATCAAAGCCTGATAGCCGCAGGCACCGTGCGGGTCAAGTAGATAGCCGTCGTTTTCATATACATATCTGATGGTGTATTCGATTTCTTCGTCGGTAAAACGGTAGCCGGTGATGTGCTGGCATATTTCATGGTGTTTGTCGCCGTAGATATCGAATAAATCCATGATGCGGGCAAAATTGCTCGGGTCGCCGACATCCATCGCATTAGCTATCGTGGCTACGGAAGGACGCGGGCTGTAAACGCCTGTTCTTAGATATTCAAGGAATACGTCGTTGCGGTTGTTGGCAGCGATGAAGCGTTTAACGGGCAGTCCCATCCACTTGGCAAAAAGACCCGCGGTGATATTTCCGAAGTTCCCGCTGGGGACGGAGATGACCAGGTTATCGGCTTTACCGAGCTTATCCAGCTGTGCGTAGGCATTGAAATAATAGAATGATTGCGGGAGGAAGCGGGCCACGTTGATGGAGTTGGCTGATGTCAGTTTCATGTGGCGGTTCAGTTCGTCATCCATGAAGGCTGATTTTACCAGAGCCTGGCAATCGTCGAAAGTCCCGTCAATCTCAAGGGCGGTGATATTCTGCCCCAGTGTTGTGAACTGGCATTCCTGGATGGGACTGACTTTTCCTTTCGGATAAAGGACATACACGTGGATACCCGGTACACCCAGAAAACCGTTGGCAACGGCACTTCCCGTATCTCCCGAAGTGGCAACCAGTACGTTAACCTGTTTCAGTCCTTCCTTTTGGATGAAATATCCCAGCAGGCGAGCCATGAAGCGTCCGCCGACATCCTTAAAGGCCAGTGTCGGACCGTGGAAAAGCTCAAGGCTGTAAATGTTTTCAGAGACGTTTACCACAGGGGTATCGAACGATAAAGTATCTTTTACGATTTCATTCAACGTTTCCGTTTCGATGTCTTCACCAAAGAAAGCCTGTGCAACCGTACAGGCTATTTCGTGGAAAGACTGATTTTTCATATTGTTGATTGTGCCCTCATCCAGACGGACGATACGTTCGGGCATATACAATCCCTTGTCACCGGCAAGGCCTTTTACTACGGCTTCTTCCAGAGTGGCGAGGGGAGCTTGTTTGTTTGTGCTGTAATATTTCATAATAATTCTTTTAAAAATTCATCTTTTTCCAATACTCCATATTTACCGTTCAGGACACTGAATTCGTCGAAGCAGGTCACTGCATCCGGCTCCTGTCCGGGTTTGTAGATCAGAAAGGGGACGGGGGTATTGGTGTGTGTACGAATCGAACAGGGAGTCGGGTGGTCGGGAAGTACGGCAATGGCAACCGGTTCGTCCCATGTCTGCAACTCTTCATAGATAATGCGGATGGCCCGTTTATCCAGGTATTCGATTGTTCTTATTTTGAGGTCTACGTCTCCTTCGTGCCCGGCCTCATCGCTGGCTTCGACGTGGAGGTAGACGAAATCATTTGTTTTCAGTGCTTCGAGGGCGGCATGCGCTTTGCCTTCGTAGTTGGTATCATATAATCCGGTGGCGCCTTCCACGCTGATTACTTCTAGACCGGCATAAACACCGATGCCGCGAATCAGGTCGACGGCCGAAATAACGGCACCTTTATTGAAACCGTACATCTCCTGCATGGTCTGCATGGCAGGACGATAACCGGGCGACCAGGGCCAGATACTGTTTGCCGGGTCTTTTCCGGCTGCCATACGTTTCCGGTTGACGGGATGGTCTTTCAATATTTCCTGGGATTTCAGAATCAGGTCGTTCAACAGGTCGCAGTCTCTTGTGCTTCCGGTACTTCCGGTTTGACCATCAGCGGGCGGAAGGGGTGGAGGGGGACGTCGTGAGGTGGCGTGCAATCCAGCCGTTTATCGCCTCCTTTGATAACCAAAAGGTGACGGTAGGAGACGCCGGTGTAGAATTTTACTTTGTCGGAGCCTAATTTCTCGTTGAGGAATTGTATTAACTCGTCGGCCTCTTCGGTGGAGATATGGCCGGCCGAATGGTTTTTCAGGATATCTCCTTCGACACAAATGAGGTTGCAGCGCATCGCCATCTCACCCGGTTGAAGGGTGACACCGATGCTTGCAGCTTCCAGTACGCCACGTCCTTCATAAACTTTCGGCAGGTCGTATCCTAATACGGCCATGTTGGCAACTTCGCTGCCCGGATGGAACCCGTCGGCAACAGTTTTCATTTGTCCGGTAACACCCAATGCAGCCAGCTTATCCATATAAGGGGTATCTGCATATTGCATGGGAGTCTTACCTCCAAGTGCCTCAATGGGTTCATCGGCCATGCCGTCGCCCAGGATTATTATACTTTTCATTTCGTATTAACTTAATTCATTTTTTATAGGAGTGAGTCTGTTTATAGTAGCTGGTTGTAACCGATTCCCCTCTTGAGAGGGGGAAGGGGGTGTGTCATATCCTCGCCTATCAACTATCATAATCAGAGTTACTTGACTATTACAGGTTTATTTGCCGTCTGCTTCAGCTGACGGTTTAAAGTTGTTTCTTTCTTTTGGCTTCAGCCACATTTCTCTTAGATAGAAACTTATAAGAAATGTGACTAAAGTCTGGAGAAATAGATAATTGACTAATCCGTCAGCTGAAGCAGACGGCAAATAAACCTGTAACAAAGTCTGTTTTTATTGACTGGCTTTAACACACCCCCTACCCCCTCTCGAGAGGGGAATCGGTTACAACCAGTCATTCCTTTTCTTACCGAATATTGGCTATAGAGATTATATCGGCGAATACGCCTGCGGCCGTTACATCGGCTCCGGCTCCGTAGCCTTTTATTATCATGGGATACTCGTGGTATCTTTCGGTGGAAATCATGATGATGTTGTTGCTGCCTTCCAGTTCGTAGAACGGGTGATGGCTGTCGACTGTTTGCAGGCCGATTTCGCAAACACCTTTATCCATTTTGGCAACGAAGCGGAAACGTTTGCCTTCGGCTTCCAGTTGCTGGCGTTTGTTTTCGAATTCGGCATCCAGTTCTTTCACCTTGCACCAGAAATCGTCGAGCGAACCTTCAAAATATTTATCCGGCACGAACAGGTTGCGTTTTACATCTTCCTGCTCTACCTTGTAACCTGCTTCACGCGCCAGGATGACGAGTTTACGCAATACGTCTTTTCCACTCAGGTCGATGCGGGGGTCGGGTTCCGAGTAACCTTCCTCTTTTGCCATCAGGATTGCCTTGCTGAAAGGTATATCGGCACTGAGCGTATTGAATATATAATTTAATGTACCGGAAAGAACAGCTTCCAGTTTCAGGATATGGTCGCCACTGTTTCTCAGGTCGTTCATCGTATTGATGATAGGCAGTCCGGCTCCGACGTTCGTTTCGAACAGGAACTTGACGCCACGATGGCGGGCCGTTTCTTTTAGTTTGATATAATTGCTGTAAGAGGATGAGGCGGCTACTTTATTGGCGGCTACCACTGAAACGTTGTTGTTGAGCAGCGTTTCATACAGGTCGGAGACAGCCGGGGTTGCCGTACAATCCACAAATACGGAGTTGAAGATATTCATTTTCAGAATCTCTTCTTTCAGATGTTCGGGAGAACTCTCTTCGCCGTTCTTTTTCAGTTCGTCGATACAGTTTTCCAGGTTTAGTCCTTCACGCAGGAAAAGAGCACGTTTGCTGTTGGCGATACCGACAACATTTAGTTTCAGGCCGTTTTGTTCCATCAGTTTAGGTTGCTGGATGCGAATTTGTTCCAGTAAGTTACCGCCTACCGTTCCGACACCAGCAATGAACAGGTTCAACACCTTATATTGTGACAGAAAAAATGAATCATGGATAGAGTTCAGAGCCTTGCGCAGATATTTGAGCTTGATAACAAATGATATGTTTGTTTCGGAAGCACCTTGTGCACAAGCAATCACGCTGATACCGGCACTGCCCAGCGTACCGAACAACCTGCCGGCAATACCCGGCGTACGTTTCATATTTTCACCGACGATGGCGACTGTTGCCAGGTCTTTTTCGGCAACCGTATCGTTCATATCACCCTGGGCACGTTCCAATGCGAACTCTTCATCCAGCACTTGCACAGCCAGGTCGGCGTCAGCGTTGCGGACAGCGAAAGTCGTATTGTTTTCGGAACTGGCCTGTGATACCATAAATACGCTGATACCGCTTTTTGCCAATGTCTTAAAGATACGGTAGTTTACACCGATCACACCAACCATGCCCAGTCCCTGAACGGTAATCAGGCAGGTGTCGTTGATAGAGGAAATACCTTTGATGATGGCTTTTCCTTCTTCTTTTACCTTTTCCTTGGAGATATAAGTTCCCGGCGCTTCCGGATTGAATGTGTTCAGGATACGGATAGGAATATTCTTATGATATACCGGATAAATTGTCGGCGGATAGATGACCTTGGCTCCGAAGTTACACAACTCCATCGCTTCGGTAAACGTCAGCCGGTCGATTACATAGGCTGAACTGATGACGCGCGGGTCGGCAGTCATGAAACCGTCTACGTCCGTCCATATTTCCAAAACGTTGGCATCGAGCGCAGTAGCCAGGATAGAGGCAGTATAGTCGGAACCGCCACGTCCCAGGTTCGTTACTTCTCCGTTTTCCGTACTGGAAGAGATAAAGCCGGGAACCAGCGATACTTTAGGTAGCGGGTTGAAAGTCTCTTTGATGAGCTGGTTTGTCTGTTCGAAATCAACGATATGTTTGTTGAACTGCTTGAGCGTTTTGATAAACTTACGGGAATCGAACAGCTTGGCATCTTCAATGACATTCGACACGATGAGTGAAGAAATGCGTTCGCCGTAACTGACGATTGTGTCGGAAGTCTTGGCAGACAGGTCGTTGATAAGGTACACACCTTTGAAGATATTACCCAGTTCGTCCAGCAGGCTCATGACCTTTTTCTGCACTTCGATGCGCTGCATCTTATCGGGGATAACACCCTGAATCACATCCAGGTGACGTGTTATGATTTCGGAGAACTCCCTTTCGTATCCGACATCCCCTTTGGCAGCCATGGATGAGGTTGCCAGCAACTTATCCGTGATGCCGCCCAATGCAGATACGACAACGATTACAGGCTCTTCAATGGCCTCTACTATCTTTTTAACACTCAAAATACTATTCACGGAACCTACGGATGTTCCGCCGAATTTCAATACTTTCATCGGTATGTATTATTTTAATTGACAGCTGACGGTTGACAACTGACAATATATTTGTAACTAAATTAATTGATAAAAAGAACCGGAAAGAACCGGCATAAAGGATGCAATACAAATGATTGCAACAATGCAGGACGTGGCCGCTGCTCTTGTTTATTTGTAAATTCTAACCCCCCAAGGGGTCATCAATGCCCATGTATAATATGCTATACCTGCAATCATTCTTTTACTTTTCTAGTTTTCATATCTTATTGCAGGGGCAATATTACACATTATTTTTCAAATGCAAGCATTTTTTCAGTAGAAAGTGATAAAATAGTGGAAACTTGATAGGAAAATGGTTACTTGGGATTACATTTTAGATATAGATCGCATCTTGTTCTACATTTTTACGAAAAGCAGGGGTTTGATTTTCGTGTAAACTTATGATATCAACTTTACGATGGAAAATTTTTTCAAGTTCTTCTTGGATATAGAAGTGTGTGAAATAACTAGGTTTTTGCATTTTAATTACTACATCGATGTCGCTTCGGTCATCTTGTTCACCACGGGCACAACTATCAAACAGGCCGAGACGTTCGATCCCGTATTTCTCAGCAAAAGCGGCTTTGAAGTCGCGTAGTTTATTGAGGATTTCCTGGGTAGTTTCCATTTTGACAATCTATTTGCGTTTGTGTAAACAAAGGTATGATTTAGTTTGGATAAAAGAAAGTCCGCCCTGTAGGGGCGGAACAAGATAAATATCAACCCTTTCTACCTTGTCGCACCCCTACAGGGTGCCTCTGGAAGAGAAGGATTCAAGGGGACCCAGGGTTAGAACCCAATGTCATCAATTTAAGGTTCATAGTGCTCTTTTGTAATTAGTTAGAGTATAGTTTTTACAATTGGGCCTTCCTTTCCTTGCTCGTGGAAACTTTCTTCCCGGTCTGA
>NZ_QSDP01000015.1:0-73188 GCF_003463685.1 Parabacteroides sp. AM58-2XD | reverse complement strand
TTATTCTTAAAACAATATACTATAATAGATTATTAATCAACAATCTAAATCGATTAAGTAATAGTTTTTTTACTGTAAATTAGATATTTATTTTAATGCGTCTGCCCTGACCCACTTCGGCTCTGTATACGGAAGATATGACTAACCTGAATGGGGATTGGTTGTATTGGAATGTAAGGAGTTTTATGCAGATCGAGGTAGAAAGCTGGGTATTTTCAGCCGGATATACCATTTCTAACTATGATGTGTATGGCGGTCGCCGTAACCTCGTGATTGAACGAAAGCCGTTGAACGATATGCTATGGAAAAAGAAGATGACGCATTCGTTCTTCCTTTCCATAGGCATTCAGTTTTAGAAATTATTTTACAGCTTCTTCCGCTTTCCTGACAGCTTCGTTGATGTTGGAACAGATATTGTCCGGTCCGATCTTCTTGTCGAATCCGGATTTGGTCAATACCCGGTGTACATCTTCGTTTACTCCGGATAAGATCATATGGATATTTTCTGCTTTCGACAGACGGAACAGGCTTTCCAGGTTATGCAGGCCGGTCGAGTCCATAAACGGGACTTTGCGCATGCGGATGATACGTACTTTAGGTTTATCACCTATGATTTTCATCACATCGTCGAACTTATTAGCTATACCGAAGAAGAACGGGCCGTCGATTTCGTACACTTCTACGCCTTTCGGTAAAGTCAGCACTTCTTCATCATGATGGATTTCTCCCTCATCGGACAGGTCGATTTCGTCTTTGGAAACAGACACATGCGTCGTTTCCGCTACCCGTTTCATAAACAGGAACATGGCGATCAGCAAACCTATTTCAATGGCAATAGTCAGGTCGAAAATAACGGTCAGGAAGAATGTGACCAGCAAAACAGAAACATCGCTTTTTGGATTCTTCATCAACGAACGGAAGGTACGCCATTCGCTCATATTATAAGATACAATAATCAATACCCCTGCCAGGCAAGCCATCGGGATATGCTTGGTAAGCGGTCCGAGAAATAACAGGATCAGCATCAGTACGACTGCATGGATAATACCGGCAACAGGTGTACGGCCTCCGTTGTTGATATTGGTCATTGTACGGGCAATTGCTCCGGTAACGGGAATACCTCCGAAAATGGGAACAATGATATTGGCGGCTCCCTGGGCGATCAGTTCCGTGTTCGAATTATGTTTATCTCCGGTCACACCATCGGCTACAGTTGCCGAAAGAAGTGATTCGATAGCCCCCAGCATGGCGATGGTAAAAGCCGCAGGAAGCAGGAGATTGATTGTTTCCATATTGAAAGAAATAGCTTCCGGTTGCGGGAGGGAAGCATTGATAGTGAAACGGTCGCCAATGGTTTCAATACCTGCGATACCCAGATGATTGCGCATAATATATACGATGACTGTCATGACGATAATAGCAATCAATGATCCCGGTATCTTTTTGGAAAATCGGGGGGAGACGGCAATAATAAGTATACTGACAATCCCTATTACGAACGACCATGGATTGACCGTATGGAAATGTTCGAAGTAAGCAATCCATTTGGAGATAAAATCGGCCGGTACTTTTTCCATCGTCAGTCCGAACAGGTCTTTCATCTGTGTGGTAAAAATAGTTAGTGCGATACCGCTGGTAAAGCCGACAACGATCGGGTAGGGGATGAATTTAATGACTGTGCCGAGTTTTAATGCTCCCATGATTACCAGTATGATACCGGCGATAACGGTTGCAATGGCAAGTCCTTCGATACCGAAATTCTGTATGATACCGTATACGATGACGATAAATGCTCCTGTCGGTCCCCCGATCTGCACATTGCTGCCTCCCAGAAAAGAGACAATGAACCCACCGATAATAGCGGTGATCAATCCTTTTTCCGGACTAACTCCCGAAGCAATACCGAATGCGATGGCAAGCGGAAGGGCCACAATGCCCACAATGATCCCCGCCATAAGGTCTGCCATGAATTTTTCCTTGGAATAGTTTTTCAGCGCCGAGATCAACTTGGGCTGAAAATCAAATTTACGTTCCATCTTTCTGCCTAGTATGTTAAATTTTGATGCAAAGATACAATAATATTTAGCGTAAAGCATAAAATATAGGATATATTGTAATGTCGACATTGCAAATGTGGTAAAAATTGTATCTGTATCTGTCCTGAACTTCTGATTACTTGTCTTTCGGGAGAAAAGTAATAGATGTTATTTATCTGTTGATAGATATATTTTAAGTAAAAGAATGAATTAAAGTATTAAACATTTTCCTACTTTTGAGAGTTATTTCAATAGGGCGATTTTACAAACTCATTTTATACTACATATATAATTAGCATTATGGAAAAAAGTATTAAAGGTACACGTACCGAACAGAATTTGCTTAAATCATTTGCCGGAGAATCTCAGGCAAGAAGTCGTTACACATTTTTTGCAAGCGTAGCTAAAAAAGAAGGTTACGAACAAATAGCCGGTGTATTTATGGAAACAGCTGAACAGGAAAAAGAACACGCTAAACGTTTCTTTAAATTCCTGGAAGGTGGTATGGTGGAAATTACTGCTTGTTATCCGGCCGGTGTGATCGGCACAACAATGGAAAATCTGGCTGCTGCCGCTGACGGCGAAAATGAAGAATGGGCTGACTTATACCCTGCATTTGCTGACATCGCAGAAGAAGAAGGCTTCAAAAACATTGCTGTTGCTTTCAGAATGATTGCTAAAGTAGAAGCTGAACACGAAAGACGTTATCGTAAACTGCTGGCTAACTTGACAGAAGGCAAAGTATTTGAAAAAGACGAAGCTATCTTCTGGCAGTGCCGTAACTGCGGTTTTGTGATCGAAGGCAAGAAAGCGCCGATGAAATGTCCGGCATGCGAACATCCGCAGGCATATTTCGAACCGATGAAGCAGAACTATTAAAATCTGATTTTAATTAAAAAAATTAAGCGTCCTTATCCAATATATTTGGGATAAGGGCGTTTTTTATTTGTATTCATGCGAATAAAATATATCTTTACCAGCCATTAATACTTAATTCTAATTTCTTCTGAATAGTTGGCAGAATGAGCATATCGATAAAAGACCTAAATAAGGTGTATCCGAACGGAAACCACGCCTTGAAAGACATTAATCTGGAGATACCTACGGGCATGTTTGGACTGCTCGGGCCCAATGGTGCCGGTAAATCTACATTGATGCGTATCCTGGTTGCATTAATGGAACCATCGTCAGGACAGGTGAATATTTGCGGATACGATCTGTTCAAACAGCGGAAGGAGATCAGGGGAATATTAGGTTATCTCCCGCAGGATTTCCGTTTCTTCGCCAAATATAAGACACATGAATTTCTGGATTATGCGGCCCGTTTATCAGGCATGACAAATGGCAAGCAACGCAAGCAGGCTGTGGATGCCATGCTGGAAAATGTCGGTCTCTTTGATGTGCGCGAACGGTATGCGAATAAACTGTCGGGCGGTATGAAACGCCGTCTGGGTATTGCCCAGGCATTGATCCACCATCCGAAGGTGATAATTGTGGACGAACCGACGACTGGGTTGGACCCGGAAGAACGTATCCGTTTCCGTAATCTGCTGTCGGAAGTCAGTGAGAATGATGTGACGATTATTCTTTCCACCCATATTGTGGGAGATATATCCAGTACCTGCAACTGCATGGCGTTGATGAATAAGGGACAGGTTTCCTTTTACGGTTCTCCGCAGGATATGCTGAAACAGGCGGAAGGGAAAGTATGGCGCATTAAAGTGACAAGTGATGAACTGCACGAGGTGGATAAGAAATATCCTGTTATCTCTACGATTCCTTCCGGTTCCGGTTGGGAAGTGCAGGTGGTGGCCGACGAGATCGAAGGGTATGAGGCTGAATCGTATCCTCCCAATCTGGAACATGCTTATGTATATTATATGGAAAATAAATTGAACCTTTGGACCAATGATTAGTAACCTTTTACTTTACCCCCTATGTCGTTTGTCAACAATATACAATCGGTAGCAAAATACGAAAGCAAGATATTGATCCGAAGCTGGTTCTTTAAGGTGTTTACCGTGCTGGCTCTTCTGATACTCGGATTCTTTGACTTTGGTATGTTGGTTGCCGACAATGGCGGAGGCATGTGGATGTTGAAAGCGCTCCCTTCCAATCTCCCTTACCTGAACCTGCTTTTACTGAATACCGGGCAGGCAGTCATATCGATATTCCTTGCTTCGGAGTTTTTGAAAAGGGATAAGAAGCTGGATACTTCGGAAGTCTTTTATGTCCGTCCGTTGAGCAATGCGGAATATGTGATCGGAAAGATATGGGGAAACCTGCGGGTTTTCCTGATACTGAACCTGATCGTCATGGGAATGGCTCTGATATTTAATTTTATAGGATCGGGCATGTCGGTAGACTGGCTGTCGTATCCGGTTTATTTCCTGCTGATAAGTATTCCGACACTGATCTTTATCATCGGATTGTCCATCTTCCTGATGCTGGTACTGAAAAATCAGGCGCTGACCTTTATTATCTTATTGGGATATATCGGGTTGACATTGTTTTATATCAGCGATAAGTTTTATTACCTGTTCGATTATATGGCTTATAGTTTGCCGCTGGTTAAATCGACTATCGTGGGCTTTACCAATCTGGAAGTTGTATTGAATCACCGGGCGATCTATTTCTTTGCCGGACTGGCTTTTATCTTTTTTACGATCTTTCTGTTCAGGCGGTTGCCCAATTCGTCGCGCAGTAATTATCCGTGGCTGTTCCTTTCGTTCTGTATGCTGCTGATAAGTGGGGCGGCCGGATATAAACATGTTCATTCCATCCTGGGAGAAGGGGAGGTGCGTACCCTTTACACCGAGATCAATAATAAGTATGTGAATACTCCCAAGATGATAATCAATCAATACGATATATCACTCGAACAGCAACCGGAACGGGTGGTTTCGGAGGTGGAAATGAAAGGGATGGCTTTGCAGCCGGCGACTGTTTTCACTTTTTGTCTGAATCCCGGTTTGCAGGTGGAGGAAATAAAAAGAGGAGGGAAGCCTCTTGATTTCAAGAGGGATAATCAGATACTGCTGGTCGATTTCGGTGAGGAGGTTTTACCTGGCGATACGGTATCTTTCTCTATCAGGTATAGCGGGAAGGTCGACAGCAAGTTCTGTTACCTGGATATTCCGGCAGAGATTTTGCAGAAAGAGCGCAGGGATTTCCTGTTTAATATAGATAAGCAATATGCATTTCAGACACCGGATTATCTGTTGTTCACTCCTGAAACATACTGGTATCCGCGTCCCGGAACCTCCTACAGCAATGTGAGTCCGGACTGGCAGCAGACTTATTTCAGCAAATTCGGTTTGCGGGTGAAAACGCTTCCGGGTCTCACTCCGCTTTCGCAAGGGGAGGGAGTGAAAGGAGAGGACGGCGTTTATTCGTTTGTCTCCGAATATCCGGCACAGGCAGTTTCCGTGATTGTGGGTAAGTACAAACAGCAAAGTCTGGAATCGGACAGTACATTATATAGTATCTGGCACATTGAGGGAAATGATTATTATACGGCTACTTTCGACTCCATACTCGATACCATCCCCAGCTTTATCCGTAATATGAGAGATAATCTGGAACGTAACTATAAACTGAGTTATCCGTTCAGCCGCTTCTCGATCGTGGAAGTGCCTGTTCAGTTCTCCACCTATACCCGTGCCTGGTCGCAGGCTCAGGAAGCTGTACAGCCCGAGATGGTCCTGTTCCCGGAAAAAGGATGTATGTTCGGCCAGCTGGATGTGGACAAGATGTGGCGTAACCAGGTGAAATGGTCGAAGCGGGGAGGACGTGAGATAACTGAAGAAGAGGCAAAGATACGCACGCTGAACAACTTTTTCTGGATATTCCAGCGGCCGGAAGGAAACTATAATTTCTCTTCCAGCGGCCGTGGTAATTATAATATCAGTTCGCAGGCAAACCCTTATTTCCTGTTCCCGCAACTGTATAATTACCGGTACAATATTTTTTCTCCCGAATGGCCGGTCGCCAATACTGCGATCGAACTTTATCTGCAAAAGAAATCGGATAATTATGGCTGGGAGCGTGAGATCAATGGTATCAGTAACAATGAAAAAGCCAGCCTGCTGATGGAAAAGCAAACCTTTAAGGAGTTGCTGGGTAATGTGGAATACCGTGATTTGCTGGAGAATATTATCAGTTTAAAGACTTATCGGTTGTTTGCTATTCCTGAGATCAATATCGGGGTGAACGCATTCAGGGATTCGCTTTATACATTACTCGAACGGAATACTTTCCGGAACATCCAGTTTGAAAGCCTGCTGGATACATTAGGAATGGTCAGCCGGTCGGATATCCGGTCGGGATTGGAGGAATGGTCGCATCCTACGCCTTTGCCTATTTATAGTCTGGGACGACCGGAAGTGACAAAAATCACTAACCGGGGACAGGAGTCTTTTGTCCTGAAAATGCAGGTCAGCAATAATTCGGATTATGATGGAATTATACATATCGATATTCAGGGAGTCGGAAGAAGCAACCAGAATGATATCGATCCGCGTACCAGCCGGAAGATTCCGTTGGAAGCTCATCAGACAAAGGAACTGGTATCCGTTTGGGAGGATGCTCCCCGTGATGTAACCGTCAATACCTTGATATCCGGTAATTTGCCGAGTGTGATCAATCAGCCTGTCGGAAATATCAGACAGGAGAGAAGGCAGAATATAGATGCAGAAGGCGATTTTATAATTTCCGCTTCTTCTTTCGGGACGGAGGGAGAAATTATTGTGGATAATGAGGACAGTACATTGTTTATCCTCTCTGCGCCGGATGTAGTGGGGTTGTTACCCAAATGGCTGGATAAGGTTGAGGATACTTCGTTCAAGTATGCGGGTGTCTCGAGTTGGCGGCCTCCGTTGGAGTGGACGGCAACCACCAATGCAAATTATTACGGTAAATATATCCGTTCGGCGTATGTGGTAAAGAGTGGCAATGGTAGCCAGACGGCGATGTGGAAGATTCCTGTCCCGTCGGAAGGTACCTATGATGCCTATTATTATGTGAGTAAGGATAACGAACTCCGGTATAATGACCGGGCCCAGGGGGAATATCGTTTCAGGATCAGGCAGGGGGAAGAAAGCGAAGAAGCGTATATCGACCTCCGGAAAGCGAATGAAGGATGGGAACAGCTGGGCGTCTATTATTTTGTGGCCGATACGGCTTACATTACCTTGACGAATGAATGTAAATTAAGAAGTGTAACGGCCGATGCCGTCAAACTGGTAAAACGATAATCATTAAAACAGTCTACTTATATGCAAAGAGAGTTAGTATGGATGAAAAAGATGATCCTTGTGGTTGTTCTCCTGTCGGGAATCCCTCTGTTTTCCCACGGACAACTGTCGCTGACCATCGAGAAGGCATTGGATATAGCAGAAGAGAACAGTCCGACCCTGCGCCGTTCGCACATGAACCTGGACCGGTATCAGGAAACGCTGATAGCCCAGCGGGCTTCCCTTAAATCCAAATTCTCACTGAACCTGAATCCCCTGGATTATAGTAAGAACAGGAGTTTCGACAATCGTTTGTCGCAATGGTATACAAACGAAAAACTCAGTACCAGCGGAACTTTCCGGGTGGACCAGCCTATCTTGTGGACGGATGGTGAGATTTCGTTGATAAATACGTTCGGCTGGCAGGATAATAATTCGAATATCGACGGCGACAAGAATAGTAATAAGGCGTTTAACAACAACCTCTATCTGCAACTCTCGCAACCAATTTTTACTTACAATAAGCGGAAGATGGAGTTGAAACAGATCGAGTATGATTACGAGAATGCCCATATCAGCTATGCTCTCCAACGCTTGAATACCGAAAAAGACATCACCAACCAATTCTATAGTGTTTATATGGCGCAAAGTCAGTTGGCTATTACCCGCGAAGAATTGGTGAATGCCCAGCAAAGCTACGATATTATAAAGAATAAGGTAGAAGCTGACTTGTCAGCCAAAGACGAACTGTTTCAGGCGGAACTGAACCTGGCAACCGCCCGCTCTTCGGTAGAAGAACAGCAAGTCTCCCTGGAGAATGCAAAGGATAAATTAAAACAGGCGTTGGGTATGAACCTGGATGACGACTTGATGGTTTTTGCCGAGATAGATATCAAACCGATCGATGTTAACCTCCGGCAAGCGATAGATCACGGTCTGCAATCGCGTCTGGAGCTTCGCCAGCGGGAAATTGAAAGTGATGAACTTGGTTTCGATATGATCAAGACGAAGGCACTGAATGAATTTAAGGGAGATATCTCACTCTCTTTTGGTTTGATAGGTGACAACAAACGTTTCCAGAATATCTATGAAAACCCGACACAGAACCCGCGGGTGGCAATCAGTTTTACGGTGCCCATCTTCGACTGGGGAGAAAAGAAGGCCCGTGTCCGTGCGCAGAAAGTGGCTCAGAATATCAACAAACTTGATTTCCATGAAGATAAAGTCGATATCGAATTGAATATCCGCCAAGTATGGCGTAGCCTGGAAAACTTACGGACACAGATAGAGATTGCCGAACAGAACGTGCTGAATGCACAGCGTACATACGATCTGAACCTGACCCGTTATCGTGAAGGTGATCTGACCGGAATGGAAATGAGTCAGTTTCAGACACAGTTGTCGAATAAGAAGATCTCTTATACACAAGCCCTGATCAATTACAAGATCGAATTGTTGAATCTTAAAATACTTTCCTTGTACGACTTCGAGCTGAATGCTCCGATCGTTCCGATGAAAGACTTTATATCAGAAAAATAATTAGCCATGAAACAGTATAGTCATACCTTTGTATCTCTTGTATTACTAGCCATAGTAACAACCGGTTGTAACAACCAGCCGCAGAATCCTCCCAGCGATATAGCCACACCGGTTTCGGTAACAGAACTGAAAAAAGGTTCTATCAGTAAACTGATTAACACGACCGGGACGGCACAACCTACGTATGGTGTCGATCTTAACTCGGAAATGAGCGGTTTGTACAAACTCCAGATCAACCCGAAGACAGGAAGACCTTTCAAACTGGGCGACCTGGTCTCTAAAGGACAGCTGATTATCCATCTGGAAGATAAGGAATATGAGAACGGTATTGCCATAGATGCCAAGGAATTGAGTCTGGAAATAGCGGAACAGGAACAGTCGAAACAGAAAGCCCTTTATGAAAAAGGCGGTGTGACCCTGAGTGAAATGCGTAATACCGAAGTGAAAGTGACGAATGCCCGTTATGACCTCGAGAATGCCCGGATCAATCTGGAAAAGATGAATATAAAGGCTCCTTTCGACGGTGTTATTGTCGATCTGCCTCATTACACGACTGATGTGCGGGTAGAACAGGGAAAACCGATGGTGGGTATTATGGATTATGCCCGGATGTACATGGATGTCAACCTGCCGGAAAGTGCTATCAGTTATGTTAAATCGGATCAGCCTGTATTTATTACGCATTATACATTGCCGGAAGATACATTGAAGGGAGTGATCAGCGAACTTTCGCCGGCTATCAGTACGGAAACACGCACATTCAAGGGAAAAGTGCTGATACAGAACAATGACCTGAAACTGCGTCCGGGAATGTTCGTCAAGGCGGATATCGTCGTTGACAGGGCCGACAGCGCTATCATTATTCCGAAAGACGTGGTACAATCCAACCGTCGCCGTAAATTTGTGTTTATAGTGGATAAGAATACGGCTATCCTGCGGAATATCAAGACCGGAATGGAAGACGAGAACAATATCGAGGTACTGGAAGGCCTTCGCGAAAACGACAACCTTGTCACCAAAGGCTTTGAAACATTGAAGGAGAACAGTAAGGTGAAAGTACAGAAATAGAAAAATGTGAACCGATTATTATGAAGAACATTGTCAAATTTGCGGTAAGCAATCCGGTCACTATTTGTATGGTCGTGCTGGCCATCCTGCTGTTGGGAAAGATTTCCTACGACCAGCTGAGTGTCGACCTGCTGCCCGACCTGAATAATCCCCGGCTGTTCATCGAGTTGAAGGCCGGTGAGCGTCCGCCGGAAGAGATCGAGAAGCAGTTTGTGAAGAACATGGAGTCGATGGCTATCCGTCAGAGCGATGTCACGCAGGTTTCGTCGGTTGTTAAAGCCGGTTCGGCCCGTATCACAGTGGAATATACCTGGACGAAAGACATGGATGAGGCTTTCCTCGACTTGCAGAAAGCGATGAATCCGTTTGCCCAGAATAAAGATATCACCGAGTTGAAGATCACACAACATGATCCGAACCAGTCACCGGTTATCCTGATCGGAATGTCCCATCAGAATATAACCGATATGGCGGAGCTCCGGAAAGTGGCGGAAAGCTATATTCGCAACGAACTGATCCGGTTGGAAGGTGTTGCCGAGGTAACGTTGTCGGGACAGGAGGAGAGTACCCTGACGATCCGCACCGATCCTTATAAACTCGATGCTTTCGGTCTGAAGATAGAAGATATTGCTTCCCGTATTGAAGCAAACAATCAGAGCATATCGGGAGGCCGTGTCAGTGAACTGGGCTTGCAGTATCTGGTGAAAAGTTCCAGTCTGTTCGGTTCGGAAGAAGATTTCGAGAACCTGATAGTCGGTTATAAACAGGTGGCTAAACAGGAAACAGGCACGAATGCTTCCGCCGGTGCGGCAACGGCTTCGGGCAACAAGGCTCCGCTTTTCCTGCGGGAAGTCGCTACCGTAACTTTTGAAAATGCCCGCCCCGACAATATTGTTCGTATCAACGGCAAACGTAGCATAGGACTTTCGATCTATAAAGAAATGCGTTATAACACCGTGAAGGTGGTGGACGGTGTATCCCGTCAGCTGGGTGTTATCGAACAGGCGTTGCCCGGTTATCAGTTTAAAGTGATAACCAACCAGGGTACGTTTATCAAGAATGCGATCGGGGAGGTGAAAGACAGTGCCGTGCTGGGTATCGTCCTGGCGGTTGTCGTGCTGTTCGTTTTCCTTCGCCGGTTCGGGACGACGCTGATTGTCAGTATGGCGATTCCTATTTCGATTGTCGCTACTTTCAATCTGATGTTCTTTAACGGGCTTACGCTGAATATTATGACGCTCGGAGGTTTGGCTCTGGGAGCCGGTATGTTGGTGGATAATGCTATTGTCGTTATCGAAAGCATCTTCCGGAACCAGGAGAAAGGGTTGTCCATACGTGAAGCGGCTATTACGGGGACGTCGGAGGTGGCGGGGGCTGTTATTGCCTCGACACTGACGACTATTGTGGTTTTTCTGCCGATCGTTTACCTGCATGGGGCGTCGGGGGAATTGTTTAAGGACCAGGCCTGGACCGTGACGTTCTCGCTGGTGTCGTCGCTGTTTGTGGCTATTTTGGTGATACCGATGTTGTATGACAGGTTGATGAACACACCCCCTGCCCCCTCTCGAGAGGGGAACCGGATACCATCGGATGCTAAAAAAGAAGCTGGTAATGAGACGGGAAGAGGTATTCAGTTATTAGGGTACAGCAATTTGTTACGTAGCCTGATCGGGCATCGCTGGATTGTCATTTCGGCGGCAGTCGGGTTGATGGTGCTGACGGTTTTTCTGCTTCCTTTCATTGGGACGGAGTTTATGCCGCGTATGGAAAGTAAAGCTTTTACTGTTGTGGTGAAGATGCCGGAAGGGACAAAACTGGAACGTACTTCTTCGGCGGTGGCGAACCTGGAAGAATTGCTTTATACCATTACGGGCGATAGCCTGCTGACCGTTTACAGCCATATCGGCGAGGGTAGCGGTTCGGAGAATGCCATCTTCGAAGGAGAGAACACGGCAATGATGAAAGTAGTCCTTTCCTCCGAGTGCCGGGTAGCTCCCGAGGCTGTTATCGAACAGTTTGTTCATACGGCGGAGAATCCTGACGGGCTGGAACTGACCATCAAACAGGAAGAAAATTCCCTCAGCTCGTTACTGGGTAGCGAAGGTGCCCCTATCGTCGTTGAGGTGAAAGGGGAAGAGCTGGATGAAATAGCCGATATTACGGAAGAAGTGAAAAGCCGGATGCAGGAGGTATCGGGCCTCTATAATATTGTATCCTCCATTGAAGACGGTGCTCCGGAGATAACGATTTCCATCAACCGGACGATCGCGGGTATCAACAACCTGAGTGTATCGACTGTCATCGAACAATTGAAACAACAACTCAGCGGGAAAGAAGCCGGAAAGATGGAATATCGCGGAGAGATGCGCGATATTGTCATTAAGGTTCCTGATATTCCGCTGCGTGCCCTGGGCGACCTGGTGATCAAGAATGGCGAACAGGAGTTTCGCCTGCGTGAGATAGCCACCTTTGGCGAATCGCAGGCCCCGAAAGAAATATACCGCCGTAATCAGAACCGCATCAGCAAGGTAATGGCCAATATGGATGCCGGTAAGTCGCTGGACAAGGTGGCGGAAGAAATCCGTCAGGCGGTGAAAGGCATCGAACTGCCGGTCAACTATTCGGTTACGGTAACCGGAGAAGAGGAGAAGCGTCAGGAGTCGATGAACAGCCTGCTGTTTGCCCTTGCCCTGTCGGTCATCCTGGTGTATATGGTGCTGGCTTCGCAGTTCGAATCGCTGCTGCATCCTTTCACGATCTTGCTGACAATTCCACTGGCGGTGGTAGGTGCTATCCTGTTGTTCTTCCTGACCGGCACGACGATCAATATGATGGGAGTGATCGGTATCGTGATGCTGGTAGGTATCGCGGTGAACAACTCGATCATCCTCGTAGACCGTATCAACCAGTTGAAAGCAGACGGAACCGGCTTGACAGATGCCATCGTACAGGCCGGACAACAACGTATCCGTCCGATCATCATGACAACGCTCACTACGATACTTGCCCTGCTTCCGATGACGTTCAGCTTTGGCGAAGGCGCTTCGTTGCGTTCGCCGATGGCTATTGCCGTGATCGGAGGGTTGGTGACATCTACTTTGATGAGTTTGATGGTGATACCATGTGTCTATTATATATTGGAAAAGGTAAAAATAGGCGTAAATAACAGAAAAGCATGAACTTTTTACTACATAGAAGAATAACGATCTGTATGCTGTTTATCGCACTGACCATGCTTGGTTACGTGTCGTATAAGCAGTTGCCGGTGGAGTTATTGCCCAATGCCGAACTGCCGATGCTGTTCGTACAGGTTTCGTCCCAGCAGGATATGGACCCTTCGTACGTGGAATCGGAAATCGTTATTCCGCTTGAAGGAGCGATCAGTTCGATCGGAGGGGTGGATAAGATACAATCCACCGTCGACAGCCGCCAGTCTACCATACAGATAGATTTCAAAAACACGGTGAACTTCAAGATCACCTCCCTGAAACTACAGGAGAAGGTGAACGAGCTGGCAGCCACTTTCCCCGACGGCTTCAATGTGCAGTTGCAGAAGGTCGATGTCGGCCAAATGGCCAATAACTTTATGGTTTTGCAGGTGCGCGGTTCGGGCGGTGTCGACAGGGTACGTAATATTGTGGATAAGGAGATCCGTTCCGACCTGGAGAATGTGGACGGGGTCGCTTCCGTCAATATCTACGGCGGCCGGGAGAAAGCGATCGAGATACGCCTCAACCCTGAGGCTTGCAAGGCGTTGAACCTGACACCGTCTTCCATCAGCGGCCTGCTGACACAGAACACGCAGGATAAGGCCTTTGTCGGCTTTGCCAATGAACCGGACAGCAAATACTTTATCCATGTTAATGCTCTTTATTCGAAGGTGTCCGACCTGGAGAATATCGTGGTCGCCCCCGGTCCTGTACTGCTGAAAGATGTAGCCACCGTCTTTTTCGACCTGAAGGAAGAGACTTCCTATAGCCGTGTGAACGGGAAAGATGCGGTATCGGTCGCCTTGATGAGCGATTCGCAGGCGAACCTGATCGACTTGTCGCACCGGGCCGTCGAGGCAATCGACCGGCTGAACGAGAAGCTGGTTTATCTCGATGTGGAAGTGGTGGTGCAGGAGAATACGGCTGAGACGATGGAGAATAATATCGACCAGATCATCAATCTCGCCTTAGTGGGCGGTCTGCTGGCCATACTGATTCTCTGGCTGTTCCTGAAGAACCTGCGGCTGGTATTTTTTATTGCCCTTTCAATCCCTATATCCGTTTATACGGCATTTAATTTCTTCTATGCCTTTGGGATAACGATCAACAGCCTGACGCTGGTGGGGATGGCACTGGCAATCGGGATGCTGCTCGACAATAGTGTGGTGGTGCTTGAAAATATCTACCGCCTCTCAGCTTCCGGTTGTACGCCCGAACGTTCCGTTACACAGGGTACAAAGGAGGTATGGCGTTCTATCGTGGCGGCTACGCTGACGACGGTGACAGTCTTCCTTCCTTTTGTCTTCTCCGACAACTTTATGATCAAGCTGATCGGTCATCATATCGGTGTTTCGATTATCTCTACCCTGACTATCTCGCTATTTGTCGCCCTGCTGTTCATCCCGATGGCAACTTACCTGCTGCTGAGGAAGAAAAATGGGCAGAGCGTCTTTTATGAAAAGGTCTCGATTGTACAGCGTCCTGTACAGGTTTACCTGGTTTTGCTGAAAACATGTATGCGGAATCCGGGGGTAACGATCTTTGGGGCGATCATCGTCCTGTTCGTCACTCTGATCCTTTCCATTTACATGAATGTGCAGCAGATGAAAGATGTGAATACCGACCGCATCAATATCTATGTGACGATGCCGACGGGCAGTACACTCGATAATGCGGATAAACTGGTGAAGGTGATCGAAGCGCGCCTGGACAGTTTTCCCGGCAGGAAAGACTTGATCAGTCGTATAAATGAAAAGAATGCCGTCCTCACGCTTAACTTCACCGATGACTTTGTGAAGAAGGCGGGAAGTAAAATGGCTGAATATAAAGCCACGGTGCAGGCCACCATATCCAATATCCAGGGAGCGGAAATCTCTGTGGAGGAATCGATGTCGGGTGGCGGCGGCGGAGGTGGCGCAGGAGGAGGGGCCATGGCCGGCCTGGGTAATTTCATGCGTCTGCTGGGTATCGGCGAGAACCGTGAACGGATCGTGATAAAAGGTTCCGATTTCGATGTGATGCAACTGGTAGCCGAAGATTTCCGCTATTACCTCGATGAACAGGAGTTTATCCGTGGTTCGCGCGTCTCCTATAACCGCCGGCAGCCTGAAATACATCTCGATTTCGATCCGATCCTGCTGACTTCATACGAGATTACCCGTGCCAATATTTCCTCCGGGTTGGCGGCGCTTAATCCGGAGTATTCTTCGGGTACCTCTTTCAAGATCGGAGAGGATACCTACGATATCATCATCCGTAACGATATCCCCGGCGACGAAGAGACTGAGGAAGAAGAGGCGGAGACGGAAAAGAAAGACAAAACCGTCGATGACCTGCGCCGCGTACAGATACAGAATGCTAACGGAGGACTGCATGATTTGCAGGACTTGGCTTCTGTCAATTATGGCCGTGGACGTACCCGTATCATGCGGGTCAACCAGGATAAACAGATAGAGGTGTTCTATAATTTCTCCAAAGACGTACAATCGTCGAAAGACCTGCTCGAGGGGTATCGCTCGGATATCGACCAGTTGGTTGCTAATTATAATCTGCCGTCGGGGGTTGCCGTGGAGGTGTTCCATGAAGAAGATGAGTTTGCAGACTTTAAGTTCCTGATACTGGCAGCTTTCATCCTTATCTTTATGATACTGGCCTCTGTCTTTGAATCGCTGGTGACGCCTTTTGTCCTGCTTTTCTCGATTCCGCTGGCTGCTATCGGTTCTTTGCTGGCGTTGTTGCTGACAAGCAATAGCCTGCTGAATGCGAATACGCTGACCGGTTTCCTGATCCTGTTGGGCGTGGTCGTGAATAATGGTATCATCCTGATAGACTATTCCAATATCCTCCGCAAACGAGGCTACAGGCGTAACAGGGCATTGATGACGGCTGGTTTGTCACGTATCCGACCGATCCTGATTACGTCGATAACGACAATTGTCGCCATGTTCCCGTTGGCGATGGGCGATTCGGAATATGCCGGTGCTATCGGTGCACCGTTTGCCATTACGGTGATCGGCGGGCTGACATTCTCTGCGTTGCTGACGTTGATCCTGATACCGACTGTTTGTATGGGATTGGAGAATACCTTGCAGTGGTATCGGGGCCTGTCTCCTAAAATATGGGTGTTCCATCTGATACTGTTCCTGTTGGGTGTTGTTGGTATCTGGTTGTATGCCGACGGGATGCTGTGGCAGTCTGTTTACATGGTTCTTCTGGTTTTCGGTATTCCGGGAGTGACTTATTTTGCTCAGACCAGTTTGAGGCGTGCCCGTTCGAAAGTAATCGATCCCGGGGAAGATATACATATCTCTGTCCGCAATCTGGTGAAGATATACGACTGGCCGGGACGTATCAGCCGTCAGTGGAATAGCGGCCTGAATATCCGCCGGCATCTGGGATTGAGCAATGAATATCGTTCGCTGAGAGACTTTGTCAACGTTCTGTGGCAGTTCGGTATGTTGCTTTTCGGTATGTATTTCACCTGGTTCTTCATCAATAACAGGCTGTGGATATTCCTGTTGTCGTTTGCCATCTATGCCACGATCCTTTATCTGTGGCGGAAGGTTCGTCAATACCTGTTCTACCGTTTCGGGGAAAATAAGCGGGTGAAATATATAAACCGTTTGATATTCTGGAGTATTCCTCCGATCATTCTGTTTGTTCTGTTCCGGAAGATGGATAATACCGGACTGATTTCCGTTGTGGGCCTTCTGTGGGCCTTCTGTATTGCCGTATATGTTTCTTCGCAATACTTGTATGAAAAGAATGTCAATATAGAACGTATCAAAGGACGGCTGGCCGGACTTCGCCGTTCCTGGTTCCGTATGGTCAAAGGGATTCCGTTGATCGGGAAACAGCGCAGGCCTTTCAAAGCCTTGCGAGGCGTATCTTTTGAGATCCGTACGGGAATGTTCGGTCTGCTGGGACCTAATGGCGCCGGCAAATCAACTCTGATGCGTATTATCTGCGGTATCCTGGAACAGAGTTACGGCAGCATCTGGATCAATGGACTGGATACCCGCATTTACCGGGAGGAATTGCAGAGCCTGATCGGTTTCCTTCCGCAAGAGTTCGGAACTTACGAGAATATGTCTTCCTGGGAGTTTCTCGATTATCAGGCGATCCTGAAAGGGCTTACCGATAATAGGTTGAGGGAAGAACGTCTGGAATATGTATTGAAAGCAGTTCATATGTATGAACGGAAAGACGACAAGATCGGTTCTTTCTCCGGCGGTATGAAACAGCGTATCGGTATAGCCCTCATCCTGCTTCATCTTCCCCGTATTCTGGTGGTGGATGAGCCAACAGCCGGTCTCGACCCGCGTGAACGTATCCGTTTCCGTACCTGCTGGTAGAGTTGAGTAAAGATCGTATCGTGATCTTCTCCACGCATATTATCGAAGATATTTCCAGTTCATGCAGCCAGGTGGTGGTTATCAACAAAGGCGAGCTGAAATACTTCGGCGATCCGACCGATATGGTAGACATGGCTACCGGTAAGGTCTGGCAGTTCCATATCGACCGTGAGTCGTTCGAACAGGTGCTGGATAAAACGATGGTGATTCATCATATACAGGATGGAGATACGATACAGGTGCGTTACTTGTCTGTCGGCTCGCCTTATGAGGGAGCCGTAGAGGTAGAGCCGAACCTGGAAGATGCTTATCTCTGCTTGCTGAAAAATATGGAAGGGAAGAGCGGACAATGAGCCTCATGCTAGTGTCAGGCGGTATGAGACTCAAGTGGTAGATTAATGTTGTAAAAAGATAGTTATGACGATAAAGCAATTGATACCTTTATTACCCAAGGTGGTAAAATATAACCTGAAGATCATCTTCGCCGGCAAGTTCATCTGGTTCTTGCTGGCGGCATTCGCATTCTTTGCCTATTTCATGTTCCAGGCAGCCTGGAATAGGGCAGAGATCAATGAAGGACTGATCTATAACCTTTTGATGTTCCCTTGTGTCCTGCTGGTATTCTATCCTGCCGTATTCGGCATCCAGAATGATGAGGATAACCGGATACTGGAAATCCTTTTCGGTATCCCTGACTACAAATATAAGGTCTGGGGAGTGCGCCTGTTGATGATTTATGTCGCTATATTTTTTATCCTGGTGGCTTTTTCTTATCTGGCTACATTATTGTTGTATCCGGTCAATCCGTTCGAGATGTCTGTCCAGTTGATGTTCCCCCTTGTCTTTTTCGGGAATCTGGCCTTTATGCTCTCCACCATCACCCGTAGCGGTAACGGCACGGCTGTGTTTACGATTATTCTGGCTATTCTCCTTCTGATAACGAGTGAGATGGAAATAATAGAACGTTCATTTTGGAATATTCTCCTGAATCCTTTTAAAGTACCTGATAACTTCCTGCCGGTAATCTGGGAAGGGTTGATCGTAAAGAACCGTATTTTCCTTTTGATAGGTGGCATTGTGTGGATGATGATCGGGTTGCTGAATTTGCAGAAGAGGGAGAGGTTTATATAAATAATCAGGCACGGATCACATGCGATAATAGATCGTGTGATCCGTGCCTGGAATCTTATTTGCCAGTTAACTATATTTGTCTAGCCAACGTTTGCCTGCTGGAGTTTTAACAAAAATAATAATTCCTATGGCAATCGCACCTAAAAGGAGATATAAAAATATAGCAGGTTCCATATTTATTTCTTTTTATAGGTTAATACTAAAAACCCTGCAATACATAAAAGAATTGCTATACTAACAGCTATTGTTATCACCAAAATCTTATCGGTATTGAGTTGTAAAACGGTAGTAATTACAGCACCTCCGATTACTAGTTTCGATATATCCAATAGATATTTTCCAAACTCTTTGAGAATGTTCGCTTCCTCTTTCTGTAGCTGTTGTACCTGTAGAGGTATGGACATTCTTTTTGTTTTACGCCTGTTCTTCATAGTTAAATAATTTTGTTACAGGCAAAGATAGGATATAATATTGAAAGAGTGCAGGAATAACTGCTAAAAATTATATCTCATCCGGCCAGGGGCAAGGTTTGCCGGTTGCCTTAAACGATGGGCGCTGTGCCTCCATCTTTCGTAACTGTTTGCCCAGGTCTTTGGATAGTTTTTTTATTAAGTCGGGACGGGAAGCGGACAAGTCATTCTTTTCGCCTATATCGTCGGGTATATTGAATAACTCTTTCTTTCCTGTCTCATAATAATAGATTAGTTTCCAGTCACCCTGGCGGATTGTGCAGGTGGCTCCGATACCCGGCCCTGTGTTGCCCCAAAGGTTCGGGAAGTTCCAGTATAGGCTGCGTCCTTTGGAGGGATCGCCGGTATTGGTTAGCAGCGGCATGAAGCTGACGCCGTCTATCGGCTGGATAGTCTCGTATTTCTTTATTTCGGCCATTTCAAGGATGGTCGGGAAGAAGTCTTCGATGATCAGGTATTTGTCGCATTTAGTCTGTGGTTGTACCTTGCCCGGCCAACTGACGATCATCGGTTCACGAACGCCGCCTTCGTAAGCGGAGCCTTTACCGCTGTTTAGCGGGGAGTTCTGGGTATGAGGTTTGCCGTCGCGCCATTCCGGTTCGGCAGCCAGACCGCCGTTGTCGGACATGAAGATGATGATCGTGTTATCCGCCAGCTTGTTCTTCTCCAGATAATCCATGATATCGCCCAGACTTTTGTCCATTCCCTCTATCAAAGCGGCATAAGCGGCTTCTTTCTCTCCCAGCCCTTTGTCGATATATTTCTGATAGAAACGCATATCCTTGTCTATCGGGACATGAATGGCATAATGCGACATGTAAAGGAAGAACGGCTGGTCGTATTGTTGCGCCTTATCCAGTGCTTTGGTCGCTTCCCGTGTCAGAGCTTCCGAGATAAAGATATCCTTTCCCCAGTATTTATCCAGGCCCGGAACGGCGAACCAGGGATTCGGCTTACCGTCTGTCCGGTTACCGAAATTGGCTTCTCCTAAATAACTGGCAAGGCCACCGCCGGCATGTCCGGCAATGTTTACTTCGAATCCGAAATGATACGGGTTCTCTCCCGGTGTATCTACCGCTCCCCAATGGGCTTTTCCGCAATGGATGGTATGATAACCGTTATCTTTCAGTATTTGAGCCATAGAGGTAACCTGGTAAGTATGTTCGATGCCTGCGACCTCACAGATACCGTTTACATTCCAGTCCGGCAATTCCAGCACATCGCTTTGCCGGTCTGTCGATTTGTTTTTGGGGTATGTCCAGTTCGTTACCCGGTGACGGCCTGCATTCATGCCGGTATAGAGGCTGCAACGACTCGGCGAGCTGATACTGAAGCATAAGCCTGGGTAAACATCATACCCTGGCGGGCGAGGCGTTCCATGTTAGGCGTTTCGTATACTTCATTATAATGTGTCTTTTCCTTCCAGAAAGGGAGGGAAGTATCTTGCCAGCCATATCATCTACCAAGAAGAGAATAATATTCGGCCGGTCTTGCGGTTTGGCCGCTTCAGCTTGCCCGGCTGTTCCCAATAACGGAAGTGTTGCCAGTGATAGAAATAGTCTCTTGTTCATACTCGTATCATTTTAGTTCATTTGTTTATTTATTGGACGTTGAAAACACTGAAGTTACGTATATCCGGTTGTGCTACCGATTGAGAGATTGTCAGGCGCAAAGCCGAAGCCTCTACCGTCGGGAATTGCTCGATACGCTTGTGCCCTACTGATTCGCCTTCGCAAACGGTTTGCCATTTGCCGTTTACTTTGGCTTCTATTTTATATTGACGGATACGCTCACCGTTCCGGATGTTCTCCTGGATAATGCAATGATTGACCGGTTGCGCCTTATCCAGTTTTAGTATCAGGCTTTTCTTTTGTCCGGAGGTAGAGGCAAGCGGGGAAGAGAAGCGGCGGTTTATCTCGTCGCCCCATTCTTTCAGTCGTTGTACGTCGCCGGATGGAATCAGGCCTGTTGTATCGGGTGTCAGACCGACAATCAGTGTTGCATTCCTGCCGACCGATTTATAATACATATTCATTAAAGATTCAACCGGGTAAACCGTATTTTCGTCATCCGGCTCCCAGAACCATTCATGCCGTCCGTTCATACCCCGCAAGGGAGTATCTGCCATAGCCGGAACCCAGTATTTTCCATCCTTGTCGCCCTGTTTCAACAGGTCGTTATGGTTTCGGCTCCCTTCCGTATTATTGCTGTGTGAGTAAGGGTAGGGGAAAGAAGACCAGCAGGGATAACCGACCGTACCTGTCTCGGAACCGCCCCAGCGGAAATCCGCCCGGTCTACGTTATGATAGAAAAGGCATTCCGGCTGATACTTGCTGACGATGGGTAATACGTCTGGCCCGTCGCCTTTCGGATCGTCTGCGCCACCGTCAAACCAGATCATAAACAAATCACCGTAGCGGCTGCAAAGTTCTTCAACCATGCGTTCGCAGAAATGCTTATACCATTGTTGACGGTTAGCGGCAAACTCTCCTTCTCCCTGTACCTTGAAATTATGAACGCCAAAAAGTGAGTTCCACCGGATACCGACATAGATCCCCGGCATTATATCGTATTTTCTACATGAATTGACAAAGTCGCGGATGATGTCCCCTTTCCCGTCGCGCCATTTCACGGCTTTCAGGCAATAGGGATTGATATCGCTCTGGTAAATGGCAAAGCCCGTCTCATGGGTGGCCGTCAGGACGGCAAACTTGGCCCCGGCTGCTTTTGCCGCCTGTACCCACTGGTCCGTATTTAGTTGGGTAGGGTTGAAGATATTGTAATCTTCTATCGGTTGGACGCGGTTGTTGCCCTGGCCATATTTGATGCCGTCAAAGACATGGAGGTCATAGTGGAAGACAACGCCCATTTCCGATTCGTGCCATTTCAACTGGTGGGGGGCTGGACGGGGGATATCCGCCTCTTGTCCCGTTGCCGGGAAAATACTTGCTATCAGTAAGATTGCCAGATAAAGATGTGTTTTCATGTGTATATAATTTACAGACAGTTCATAAATGGATCGTTAGTCTTCTTCAGCCAGTCTTTCAGCTGGCTTGTAAATTGTTTTATCAGTGCCGGCTGATCGGGGGCGATGTTGTTTCGCTGGAAGGGGTCCTGCTCGCGGTCGAATAATATCCATTCGTCAGTCCGGCCATTTGTGGCGTGTACCACGAATGTATATTTTTTCGTCCGTAACCCTCTGTATCCGGTCATTAAATTTTCAGGGAGAAGATAATAATAAGGCTGTACGACCTCCTGCGCCTTTTCCTGTGAGAGGATGGAAGCAGACAGATCGAAGGTCTGTACCTCTGCTGGTATCTGTTCTTTGAATCCCATTAATGACAAGAGGGAAGGATACAGATCGGCGAAAGCGATCATCAGGGTCGAATCCCGGCGCGGCGCGATCTTTTCCGGCCAGCTTATCATCATCGGAATGCGCATGGCTTCCTCGTAATAAATATTCTTACCGATATGCTCGTGCATCCCCATGCTGTCTCCATGGTCGGAAGTAAACACCACAATCGTATTCTCGAACAATCCCTGTTCTTTCAACTGGCGGATGATACGGCCGACCTGTTCGTCGACACCTGTCATACAGGCATAATAATCCAACACACTCTTGCGGTAGAAATCTCCCATTTTTGTCCCTTTTGGGGCAATGATAGGAGAGTTACATACTGTTTCGACATCTACGTCGCGGTAGATCTCTTTGTATTTATCAGGAACCAGCTCATATCCGGTATGAGGCGGGTTCATGGATACGACCAAAGCAAAAGGTTTGCCTGTGTCGCGAAACTTATTATCTTGATTGGCGATGTAGTCGATGGCCCGGTCGGTTTCATATTCCGGTCCCCATTGGTCGACGAAATAAAATTCGTCGCGCGAAGCTCCGTATCCCAGTACATGGGTTTCAGATGATAATCGTATGTGCCATAGGCGATCCAGTGACTGAAGCCGTGGCGGCGTTCTTTGGGACACCATTCGTTCCAGGCTATTTTTCCTTTGTTGTTACTGGTTTCAATGTAAGGCTGGTAGGGGGAGTCGAGATGCCATTTACCAATGTATCCCAGTTCATATCCCTGGTCTTTGAGGACATCCGACCAGCAACGGGCCGATTCGGGAAGTTCAACCCCGTAAGGAGCTGTTGCCGAATTACAATTTCCGGTAACTTTACTATGCACAGGATACATTCCTGTCATCAGCATACCACGTGCCGGAGAAGATACCGGATAGCTGCTGACTGCATTGGTGAAGTTAACCCCTTCTGATGCCAATTGATCCAGATGAGGTGTTTTTACGGCCTCTTTACCCAGGCATCCTAAAGCATCTCCGCGCCATTGATCAGCCATAATAAAGATCAGGTTTGGAGAAGACTGTTTCTCTTGTGCTTGTATTCCCATTGCTAATATAGGAAATAGCAATAATGTGTGAGTGATAGTTTTTTTCATGGTGCAGTAAAGTTACATAATTATAGTGGAATACAATATCTTTTTTGAAAGAACAAGACCTCCCAAAGAAAATAAGGAGGTCTTGTTTTATCATGAATAGATCATTAATCGCCTTCAGGAAGACTGCTGGTTTCTATCTTCCATCCCGGATTCTGATAAATTGTAGAGGAAGCATAATCAGTGGAACCCTCTGTCTCTGTTGTCAGTCGGAAATGGTCGAAAGCAATCGGATTCAGATATTTATTCTGGTTCCAATTGTAACCGTTGTAAGCAATATTATTCGTATTGATACGGAAAGGACGAAGATACTGGCTTTCTGATTTTGCAGATACGTTCGCATTTGTATTTCCGGATTCTATCAGATTAACGACCGAAAGAGTGACATCTGCTGCCGGAGTGGGAGTTGGTGTTGTATAACGTGCATAATTTTCACTCCATAAATCGAAACCTTCTACGTGATATCCTTGCATCATATCCAATGCACGCCAACGTTTCAGGTCATTCAGACGAAGTCCTTCAGCAGCAAACTCGATGCGGCGTTCGCGACGAATGTTATAGAGAGTCGTTGATACTAATTCAGAGCCGGAATAACGGGCAAAATCCAATTCTTTACTTAAATCCGTTGCATTTATTGTTTTCTGATAGTCAGTATCCATATTGGCACGTGCACGAAGAGCTCTCCAATACTTTCCACTGTTGGCATCCAGCGAACTGTTTAATTCGTAATCAGCTTCCATATAATTCAGATATGCTTCAGCAGCCCGGAATACGACACAAGCTGTGGTAGAAGGCAACGTCGGACCTTGTGCAGCATCTGTTGTCAGACCCTTTTTTACCGAATAACCGGTAGGGCATTTGTTCTCATTCTGGCCCAGCACGATAGGAGCACGATAATAATAACCATATCCGTTCACAAGATATTCAATATTGCTTCCTCCCTCTGATAATAATTCACCTGGTAAGATGGTATTGTATCCTAAACGTGGGTCACGATCGGCTGCTACGTCTTCATAGGTCTTATCACCTTGATAACCGGAGTTGTTCGCATAGATCGGTAATCCGTTTTCCATCAGGTAAGACTGCATCATACTGCGTGTCCATCCGGTATTTCCACCTCCGTTACGTTGTATATAGCCAACTACAAAATGGTTGACAGCAGGAGTAAGACTTGCATCATAGGCTCTCCATAATAATACCTCAGAAGTGCTACTTAACGATTGGCTGTTGAATAGGGACGGATAATCGCTGGATAACGAATATTTATCGGCAACTATTTGAGCAGCTTCTTTGGCTTCCGTCAGGAGAATCTTATTTCAGAATCGATATCGATTGAAAATCTTTCAGATAATCTTTGTTCGCTCCCGGCCATCCCGGACCACCCGGCACGCGTGCTGTCCCTTTGTGGTATTTTTCCCATGTACCTTCAAATAAGGCTACACGGCTTTTCAAAAGGGCGGCACAATCTTTAGTCAGCCGGTTGGTCATGGGCGGAGTTTCTTTCATGTAATAATAGGCCGAGTCCAAGTCTTGCAGGATGAAACGTGCCACTTCATTGCGCGGACGTCTTTTGCTTGCTTCCCTGACGGTCTCATAATCTTCTGTAATCCAGTTTTTCAATATAGGAAAGTCGCCAAGTGCAACTAGTTTGGTATAGTAGATATATGCACGGAAGAAATACATTTCTCCCAAATAATGTTTATTGTTGGCTTCTGTTCCGTTTAATTCCCCATTCTCCAGGCGGGGACGTACTTTGTCGATGAAATAGTTGACATTACGGATTTTTCCGAAATCCCAGGCTCCTCCGCTTTGCGCTACGCGGGTTTCTCCCTTCACAAATGAACTGTTGGGATTGCTTGCGGCCTGATTGTCACTATTGTTGTCGGTGACAAATACCCCCATATTATATTGTCCGGGTGTATGGGAGGGAAGCTGATCGTAGAGATTAGCCGAATAAGCGGCCAAATCACTTTCTGTCAATAAATATTTGTCGGTGGGTACAGCGTCCAACGGTTCTTTGTCAAGAAAATCGTTACAGGAGCATAAAGCACCAACCAATGTTATGATGTATAATAGATTTTTTTTCATTGTTCTTACATTTTAAAGAGTGATATTTAAACCGAATGAAATAGTTTTAGATAGCGGGTATGTCTTACCATTGCTGAATCCGTTGGCAGCAGTTGCTTCGGGATCGAACATATCGGCTATGCCACTGATAGTGAAAAGATTTTCTGCACTAACATAAATACGGAGCTTTTGGATATTCGCTTTATTCATCCAGGCTCGGGGGAATGTATATCCTATTTGCAGGTTCTTCATACGCATATAAGCTCCGTTTTGTAAATAGCGTGTCTGAGTTTTTTTGTTTCCTTTATCACCCAGATATGCTTTGGGGTAGTAGGAATCGAGATTTGCTCCGAATACGGAAGCTGTGTTCTCCGGACGGAAATAGTCAAGATGTTCACTAAAACCAACCGATTGCCACTCTCCGCCATCAGCCCCCCAAAACATAGGACCGCCTAACCAAATGTCACGTTTCATGACTCCCTGGAAAAACATTTGTACGTCGAAACCTTTCCAGTCTGCTCCCAGGCTCAGGCCGAAGCGGAAGCGAGGCGTATTGTTACCGATTACTTTTAAGTCGCCATGATCTATAGCTGTACTGTTCCCACTGTCGACTATTTTGTCACCGTTCAGGTCGCGATACATAATGTCGCCGGCTCCCCAGGCTGAACCGATTTTACTCTGGTCATTGTTGGCCAGCCATTCGGTCATTTGTTCGTCGGATTTAGCGATACCTTCCGTTTCGTATCCCCAGATTTCTCCGATCGTCATTCCGTCGTAATAAAGCGTATTTCCGTCTGCATCCCAGAGAGCTTTAGAAGCATTGGGGTATGAAATAACTTTAGCGCGATAGTCTGAAAGATTGAATCCGGCATTGTAATTCACTTTTCCTATCTGGTCTCTCCAGTTCAGTTGTATTTCCCATCCTTTATTTTTCAGTTCGGCATTGTTTGTGTTCGGAAGAGAGGTTCCCAATATGGCACCCACTTCGGCTGCCGGTCCGACCATGTCTTTGGTTCTGCGGATAAAATACTCGGCAGTTGCATTCAGGCGGTTGTCCAGCATACCGAGGTCGATACCTATATTAGTATTGTAAATTTTCTCCCAGGTAAGTGTGCTGCTGACCATTCCCGGAACTCCTGCCGTTGTCGGTTTGCCGCCATTCATTAACCAGTTGCCGCCATTAGCCGTTACGCTTTGTGTCAGATAGAACGGATAGTATGAGTCAGTATTCTGGTTTCCTAACATACCCCATGAAACACGCGGTTTCAACGTGTTGATGATGTTACTTATCGGTTCGAAGAACGATTCGCGTGCCACATTCCAGCCTAAAGAGAAAGAAGGGAACACGTTCCAGCGCTGGTCTCTGAGGAAACGGGAAGAACCATCGTAACGAACGTTCATTTCCACCATATACCGGTCCTTATATGAATAGTTGATACGTCCGAAGAATCCGGCAGTCGACCAGTCATTATATTTGGAACTGTTGATTTTGTCCTCCCCGGTAGACGCACTGATTTCCGGAACAAGGCTACTGATCACATCGGGACGTTGGGCGCTTAATTCGCGATAGACATATTCTTCGGTATTCATACCAATCAATGCCTTAAAGTAATGATCTTTCAGCTGTAAAGTATAGTCGGTATAAACGCTTGTCGTATAGAAATTACTGTTCAGGTAAGCAGAGCGTGCGAACGAAGCTCCCGGAGAATAACTTCCGCTGAAAGCCAATGCCAGCGGGTTCCCGTTTACATCGTGTTCATAGATCGGATTCAAGTTCGTTTGTTTGTTCTGATTGATAATTCTCATGCCGGCTTCTGCGTAAATATTCCATCCTTTAAGCGGGTGGACAACGAGTTGTCCCTGCATATAAATATTATCGTTATGGGTCTTGGAGCGTCCGCCGTCTGCCAATTGGTTGAGTTTTCCGTTTCTCATATAATAACCGTTCGGGTCTTTAAAAGGCATCATAGGCCACATACGGGCGATGTCGTGGTAAAGCAGTCCGCCTTCTTCCAGATAAACGGGGTTATCGAGGTCAAAACGCACAAACTTTGTGTTGATATTGAAATCTACATATTTGTTTATCTGTGTATTAACCTTAGCAGTTGCATTGTAACGTTTATAATTATCTTCCCCGTAACGCAGGTTACCATTTTGGTTCAGATAACTACCGGATGCATAATATTGTATTTTTTCCGTACCGCCGCTCAGACTGATATTATGTTCGTTCGACCATGCCCACTGGAAGTGCTTTTTCCACCAGTTTACATTATCATTGGCTTTTTCATGAAAATGCCAGTTGTTACCGTTGGCAATAGTCGTTGCCGCTAATTCTCCGGCCATGTATTTTTGTATGCGACCGATGGTCTCTTCGTCAAAAATGACACTACCTCCCTGATTGATAGATGCTTCATTGAAGAAATTGGCAAAACGGTATGAATCGAGTTGATTGGGGAGGTTGGTCGGACCGGAATAACGGACGTTATTGTTGTAGTTTATTTGCATTTTCCCGGCTTTACCTTTTTTTGTTGTTATCATGATTACGCCGAACGCTGCCCGCGAACCATAGATAGAGGAAGAGGAGGCATCTTTCAATACAGAAATGTTTTCAACATCTTCCGGATTCAGGTTGTTCATGTTTCCTTCCATGCCGTCGATCAGGATAAGTGGCTCGCCTTTGGAACCTTTACCGATCGTTCCCGTACCACGAATATTAACATTCATGTTCTGACCCAATTGTCCTCCCAGGTCGGCGGTGGATAAGTTTAATCCGGGAACTGCCCCTTGTAAAGACTGTGAAACGGAAGTTACCGGCCTGGATGCCAACACCTTCTTATCGACAGTCGCTACAGCTCCGGTCAGATTAACTTTCTTTTGGGTACCGAACCCAACTACTACTACTTCGTCCAGTGCCTGAGTATCTTCACTCAATTCTATTTTTAGACTGGATTGTCCGGTAAGTTTGATCTCCTGTGTAGTGTATCCTATGTAGGAGATCACCAGGATATCATCTTTCGAAGCGTTGATAGCGAATTTTCCGTCCAGGTCGGTAATGGTCCCGTTTGTTGTACCCTTTATTTGAATGGAAGCTCCGATAACGGGTTCATTCAGGTTCTTGTCAATGACAGTACCGCTAATGTTTTGCTGTTGCGCGTATATATGAAATATACTAACCATTAGCAGCACAATTAAAAAAGTGACTCTTTTCTTCATCCTTTTTAGTTTTAAGGTTGTTAATACTAATTTTATTAATCTTTGTAAGCAAAAGTATCTGGTCTGCCTGGAAGGGATAACGCGTGTTTTATTCATTAACGATGGGTGTTTTCTTTATTTTTCTTGTTGAAAAACAGGATACTGGGTGTTTTATTCATGAATAGTCGGCAGATTGTTCATGCATTATATTTATGTTGTTTTTCTTTGTCTTGTTTAGAGGTAATATCCTCCTTTTTTTGTTTCTTTGTATATGTTTGAAATATCTAAATGAGGAGCTTTGTTAATTAGATGATGAGGAAATTTATTGCAGCTATACTATTCTCTATTTTTTATAGTTTTTCCGGTTATGCCTTTTTTGAAAAGGATATCAGGGTGCTTACCATGCAAAACGGACTGGCCGATAATACGGTCTTGTGTATTCATAAAGATATGGATGGTTTTATGTGGTTTGGCACAGATAATGGTTTGAGCCGTTATGATGGAAAAAATATAAAGAATTTCGGTTCGGATGGGCTTTATATGAAAGTTTCAAGTATCCATGAGACCGGAAATAATCTGCTTTGGTTGAATGTGAGCGGGCAACTCTTCTGTTTCGATCGCCGTATGGAGCATTTTGTTTCTATTAATGAAAACGGGAAATTTACCGGAGTCCAAGATGAACTCTGTCTGTTTTATCTCGGCAATATGCTTAAAAGACGTGATAACATTCTTAACCAGCACTGATATATCAACTTCTGACAGTTTTAATTGCACCATTCCGGCTTCTATTTTTTGTACATAGAGTAATTGATTTACCAGGGTAGATAATGAGGTCGCATTATTGTAAACCAATGACAACTTATCATATAGAATTTGTGAAAAGCGTTCCGTCTGCAATAACTCCTGTAAAGGAGAAAGGATCAGTGTCAGAGGCGTACGAAGTTCGTGAGAGACGTTCGTAAAGAAATTACTGCGTTCCCGGTTGATTTGCTTCTCTTTCTCACGTTCCAAATTGGCAACAAACAATTCATGTTTTAACCGTTCCTCATGCCTTAGACGTGCCTGCTCCTTTTTTACACGACGCATCAGATAATATATAATAAAACCGATTGTGATAATAATTAGAAGACGGAACCAAATTGCCTCATACCAATGAGGCAGGATGTTGACATCCATGGATGTCAGGTAACCGCTAGAACCGTCTGCCATAATACTTTGTACCTCAAAAACATATTTTCCTTGAGGTAAGTTTGCATACGAGACCTTTTCACCTTCATTGATTGTCAACCAGTTCGATTGAGCCGGACTTAACCGGTAATTATATTTTTGCAGGTCGTCCGAGTAGGTCAGATTACTGAACATCAATGAAAAGCTATTATTAGCAGCCTTTAATGTTAATCCGTGTGTATAGGGAATACCTTGTTTCAAAATGACTTGATTATTTATCTTTTGCCCGATTTCAACTGGTTTATTATCTACTTCCAATTGAGTTATGACTACTTTGCCGGGAATAAAGTGGTTGTTCATTGCTTCATTCGGGAGGAAATAGGTTATGTTTTTATTATTCCCCCAAAACAGAAAATCCTTATAAAACATGACTGAGCGGTTGTTTCCGGATATATAGTAATTATAGAACAATTTCTGATGTCTGCTGTAGTTACAAACACTGGAAGCGGAACCCAGCCAAATACGGCCTTCCTCGTCTTCGCAAATACAACCTATGTAATTACTGCTTAACCCATTATGAGTTGTGTAAAAATTCTCGATTGAATCAGACTGAATATCCATTACTCCAAAACCGTCGGAATAACCGATATATAGCTTTCCGTCTGAAGCGGCATAAAGGGAACGTATATCCCTGACTGGAACATTGGCTGTTTTTTCATAGTCCGATCGAATAGGTTGACCATCCAAAGAACACTTTACTAAGCCGTATGACAATCCTAACAAGAGGTATTTACCGGGTACTTCTACCATTGCCCGTATGGTTCCGGAACCGACAGGGTAATAGGTAAAATCTTTTGTTTGGCGATCAAACAACAATAACCCGTTAGTGGTTCCCACCCATAAACGATTTTGATTATCAATCAATAAAGACCAGATGGAACCGGACCATTCAGGTTTGTTTTTAATGCGGACAGGATAAACGGTAAAGGTTTTATTTTCAGAATCATACTGAATTAGTTCGGACTGGCCGTTTCCGAACCATAAGTTTCCTTTTTTATCGTTGAGCACACATAAAACAGTATTGCTCGAGCCGGCAGGGACCGATTCAAACTCCAAACGGCTTTGAGGATTAAAAGGTTCCGTACTTCTCAAAATTCCCTTATGGAAAGTGGCAAGCCAGATATATTCATTCTTATCCATCGCCATTTCACATATTTCATTATGCGTTTCCTGATGAAAGCGCTGATAAAATTGTTTCCTTAAATCGGAGGCATACACTCCTCCGCCTTGTGTTCCGATCCAGATGATACCTTCCGTATCGTAATAAGCGGAGATCATCCGGGTCTCCAGGTTACGATGAAGTTGAGACGCAGTGTTGTTATAGACCTCTGTTGTATAACGGGTAGGGTCTTCTTTATCAGGAATAAAAACTGTGTAACCATTCCATGTAGCAGCTAAATACCGTCCGTCTCCCAAAGAAACCATCTGATAAATATCTCCGTGGGAAAGAGTTTTTTCCGTATCCTCCGGTTTATAGGTATATTGAGTATAGACACCTGTCTTCGGATTGTAACAAATCGCTCCGTTGGCCCAGGTTCCAATCCAGACAGAACCGTCGGAATAGAGAAGGCGGTGAACATGAATTTTATTGACTCTCGGTAAATCACCCCGGCTTGTCATTTGATGTTTTTGGGGATCGAAAGTGACTATATTTCCCCAATCGGTCGCAATATAAATAATTCCGTCAGGGGATTGGCACATGGCCATATAGTTTGTATTGTTCCCGGCCAATCCTGTAAACTCCATTTCTACTTTTAAGTCCACTTTGTCTATATTCCCCATTTTATCCGTTTGATAAGCGACTGAAACAAGCGAAAGTACATCAGTGGATATCATCCAAAAACTCGTATCATTTTGCATGAGTACATCTTGAACTTTGGCATTCAATCTCTTTATCTCTGGATTGATATCTCAAAAATAGAATCAGCCTTGAAGAACCTCCTTTCGAATGCGCTCAAATATACCCCGAAGGGCGGAAAGATAAGGGTTACGATCGAGGAGAAGGAGGTAGACGGGAAAATGTTCTGTTTATTATCCGTTGCAGACAATGGGCCCGGCATCGCTGAAAATTTGCAGGGACGCATCTTTGAATCCTTTATAACGGGCGAAAATGATCCCTCATTTTCTACCAAGGTGGGTATCGGCCTGCGTATCGTTAAAAACACGATGGACCTCCATCATGGGAAAGTATTGCTGAACAGTGTTCCCGGCAAAGGCTCCGAGTTTATCCTTTATCTTCCGTTGGGGCGCGAGCATTTTAAAGAAGATGTATATCAACTGGTTGAGGATACCCGTGATGAACAGAAGGAGGAAGCATTCATTGCCCCGGAAAAGGTTCGTGAAGAGACATCCCCCGAATCAGGCAAGAAATTGCTGGTCATTGAAGATAACGATGAGATAAGACATTATATCCATACTCTATTCGAGAAGAAATACCGTGTTCTGGAAGCCCGGGACGGTGAAGAGGGCGTGCGGACCGCCCGTGAAGAGATCCCTGACCTGATCATTTCGGATATAATGATGCCGGTCAAAGACGGTTTTACCTGTTGCCAGGAGATCAGGCAGGAGTTGCAGACGGCCCATATCCCGATCATCATGCTGACAGCCAAAGCTGAGGAGGAGGATTTGCTGAAAAGTACCCGGATCGGTGTGGACGACTATATCATGAAGCCTTTCAACCCCGAAGTGCTCAAAGCCAAGGCAGAGAACCTGATCCGCATGCGTGAGCAGTTGAAACGCATCTATACGAAAACCCTGATGCTGAAACATACGGTAGAGAAGCCGGAGGAAGAAGAGCAAGCCGGGCTTTTCATGCAGCAGGTGATCAGTATCGTCGAAGCCAACCTGACGAACCCGGACTTCAGTGCCAAAAGTCTGGCAGGCCTGTTGAATCTTAGCCAGCCTACCTTATACCGTAAGATGAAGCAGTTGAGTAACCTGTCGATTATCGAAGTGATCCGCAGTATCCGTATCAGCAAGGCTGCTTCCCTGATCATGCAGAAGAAATATTCTGTTCAGGAGGTGGCTGAAATGGTCGGTTATAACGATATAAATACATTCCGCAAGCACTTCACGAATCAGTTTGGTGTATCGCCTTCCCGTTATAATGCTTTATAGTCTCCGTTACCCTTGGGATAGAGCCGGTTACAAGGGAGAGACTGCCGTTAACCCGGCGTATCGTTTCCCTTGCCATTACATTCTCTTTGCATATCACAGCTGTGAAACAAAAGAAATCCATCTGTGAAACAAACGGAATCCAACTGTGATATGAAAGGAATGCAGTTGTGATAAGCAATAGGAATATTAAAAAAGAATTATTGCCAATGGGTGTTGACTATTATGGAATAAATCTTATTTTTGTATGGTATTGAGATAAATGGAGTGAGCCTTCTTTATATTCTACAGGAGATGAGTAATATAAGTTTCAGCGATATATATACAAACTACTACAAACGTTCGTTTTTGTTTGTGAAGTCATATGTCAGAGATGACATGGCGGCAGAGGATATTGTATCTGAATCTTTGATTAATTTGTGGGAGACCAGTAAAAAGGAGAAAGTTGAATATCCACTGGCACTGCTTGTCCAGATGTTGAAAAACGGTTCCCTGAACTATTTGAAGCATCAGGACGTGAAACAGGCTGTCTCTGAATCCATCTCTTCTAAAATGGACCGTGACCTGTATTATCGCATCTCGACTTTACAAGCTTGTGACCTGGAAGAAATATTCTCGTCAGAAATAACCCGTATCGTCAATGATACCTTACAGGCTTTGCCCGAACAGACCCGCCGCGTTTTTGAAATGAGCCGTTACGAATGCCGTACGGTCAAGGAAATATCGGAAGAATTGTCTATAAGCCCAAAAGGGGTCGAATATCATATAACCAGATCGTTAAAGGTTTTGAGGGTCGCTTTGAAAGATTATCTGCCTGTTTTCTATCTCTTGTTTCTAAGATAACAGATTGTTGTTATCTGATAGTATACATCCGATAAAACAATCTGCTAACTCAACTATTCCGCTACTATCTTACCAGCGGAAATTCAGAAATCCTGAGAGTCGTACATCCGAAAGGATGAGTGTGATCTCTTCTACAGGCTGTTTGCTTCTCCCTGTAGAGAAAGGTAACGGACCGGCCATTTCGTTGTACAATTGCCAGGAAGTTATTTCTTTCGCTTTTACTTTGATCCAGATGGGGGCATTCTCTACATTCCAGAAATAATTGCCGGCCTGCTTGCTCTTGTCGATCGTTACCTGGAAATTCTCCTGCATATTATCAGGATCGAAAGCAACTATGCCATAATTCCATTTGGTTGGTGAAGTCACTTCATAATAAGACTTTCCGAACTGGGTAACTTCATCTCCCTTAAATTCTTTCTTTTCCCATTTCTCATCCATTTTCAGGGCATATACCAATGGTCCGCGTTCAACGGCAACAGAGTTCTCATACCATTTGCTTGTTGAAACCTCCATGGGCAAATGTAAAAGAACCTGGTCTCCACTTTTCCATGTCCGCCGTATGATAGCCACGCTGTTTCCTTTGGCCGTTGATTCCGGGACGCCGTTGACTGTCACGGTTGCTTCCTTGCACCATCCGGGAATACGCAAATGGAGCGGAAATGCTATTTCTTTCGTTTTGTTAAGTAGCCGGACTGTCAGTTGGATTTTATCGTCCATCGGGTAACAGGTTTCTTCCGTAATTTTAATTTTACATCCGTTACCCACTTTTGCTGTTACTTCAGAAGGCGAGTAGGCCAATGCGGCAATACCGTTATCCGGGGTTGCATACCAAAGGCTTTGGGTGAACTTGGGCCATCCCTGGTGCATATTGGAGAAACAGCATGGATATCCGGTCCGTGTCCCGTATATAATATCTGTTTCTGCATGATTGGCATCTTCATAGAAATTGTGGGCGTGGCGGGTTATCATGACCTGGTTGGCTTGCTGGAAATATTGTTTGTTTATAAAGTCATCAGTGACCTGGGTCGGGAGGGCATTGAAGGCGATCCGTTCCAGATGATCTGTAAAAGCCAGGTCCCCTGTTATTTCCATAATCTTTTCCAGTGAATACATTAATTCGACGGCAGAACACAGTTCGGAACCTTGCGTAGGATTATTACCGTGTAATCCTTCGTCTCCGCCATACATCCCCTGCGGTTGGCCGTTGTATTGCCGGATATCGGCAAATCCTTTCTTTACGGCATCCAGGTATTTTTTGTCAGGATCTTGTTGATAGTAAATAACCGGCTCTTTGATACCTTGGGCCAGATTGACACAATGGATGGTGTTGAAGCGGGTCAGGTCATCCCGGTTGAGGAACATGTCGACGAAGTCATAGCTCTGTTTATGTAATAAATGACCTAAATCGAGTAGGAAGGCATCTCCGGTTATGTTGTAAAGCCAGTATACGGCCTGGAGATTGTCGCAGGCACGGTATTCAGCCCAGAAAGTCCAGTTTCCCAGCGGGGTGGACGGAAGGGTTTTCAGCTGGTAGCGGAAATACCGGGTCATAAAGTCTGTCACCCGCTTATCTCCGGTTGCCGAATAATATTGCTGCATGATCTTCAACAGAACCATTCGGGGCCACCAGTCGGCAGAGTTGTCCCGTTGAAGTCCGGGTTCTGGCGCATAGTCTTTGGCCGGTCCGAAGAAACCGTCCTCACGCTGGCTCTTCAAAGCCCATTCTATCCAGGGTTGTACCTTTTGTTTCAGTTCTTTATCATCGAGGATATAAGCCAGGGGCAACAATCCGTCTATCCAGTAAGGACCTCTTTCCCATTGGTCGCCGTCGCCTCCCAGCCATCCGTTACGTGCCCCCATTACTTCCGGATACAGGATGTCCATCTGGCTGGATGCCCCTTTTTTCTGCCGTTCCAGCATTTCAAGGAGCCAGCCTTTAGGTTTGATACTGCCTAACGGTAGTTCTATATAAGGTTTTCTTATAAGCGGATAGCGGTTATTGGGATAATCCGGATTATCGGCCTTCCCTGAAAAGGGAAGGCTATTCAATGCTGCTGCAATTAATAAGGATAGAATGACTTTATGTTTCATGACTCATTGTTTGTTTATTTTTCAATTGAAAGGGTTACCGGTCCCATAAGGCCGCTTTCTCTCAAGGGTTCATTCTTATCCGGCCATCTTAACACCCATGTCTTCCGGTTACTTTCCGGCTGTCCTGCGTCATAGACAAGACGGTTGAGCCAGGTGCTGGTTACTTTTACCTGAAGTGTGTTTTTTCCGGGACGAACGGCTTTTGTTACATCGGCTTTGTAAGGTGTGGTCCAGACTGTCCGGACAGGTTCGCCGTTGATGATTATTTCTGCAATCATATCCACTTTTCCCAGATCAAGAATAAACCGGTTGCCGGATGTATTATCTATATTGAAGGTCGAAGAATATTCGACTGTTCCGGAAAATGCTTTCGCTTCTGTTGAAGTATCCAGATCTTTCCACGGTTTCAGTTCAAATATCTGAAGAGATGCAGGTGCTCCCCAGCCGTCCGGGAATTTGAGTTCCCATGGCTGGCTGAGAGGAATCGTTGCTATGACTTGCTTTTCCACAGCACTTTTTGCAGGTATTTCGGGGTTGTCTTTGCGGAATACGACAAAATAAGATCCGGCCTGGGGTAAACTGATCTTTACAGATGTCCGGTCTCCCTTTTTTTCATATATGGCAGGAAGAACATCTCCTGTCAGAGGGTCCCATATCTCGGCATGTCCGCTATTTCGGAAATCCAACTCTCCCTGAAAACTTTTGTCTTTCGGTACTGTAACAAAATACCAGTCGGCATTCTCTGTCTTTCTGTGCAGCCACAGGGGACCTGAACCTTTTACATCCGGGGCGATATCCAGTTGTTCCAAAGCATCAGCCAAAGTTATACCGGAAATGATACGGCCTTTTCCTATCTGCCGGATACCTGTTTCCGACGCATTTCCCCATATTTTCTTTATGGTCCTGTCGAATCTTTTCTGTGCATCTTTTCCTCCTGAAAGTGTGGCAAGTCCGGATGGCACTTCTCCGACGACAGTCGCTCCTTCATAAATGAGTTCATATAATTTTTCGACTGTCTCCGGGCGCATGCGCGGTACCTCCGGTAGCCAGAGGAGACGGTAACGTAAACCTTCCGGAGTCACCAGGTCACCGTTGTTTACGGAAAGCCGGTTCAACAGTACATCCGGATTGCAATAGTCATATTTGAATCCTTCCGGGAACGGTGCTTTCTGGTCTGGTTTATGATCGGTCTCGTCTCCCAGATACCAAAGCACATCGGAGACTGGTTTCCCTCTTTCCAACAGATAGTTGCATCGGGCTAAATAAGTCGTAAACTCAGGCATGTATTTCCACCAGGTCTGTCCGCGTAAGAACGGTGTACCGATGCCTGCTCCGGAGAAAGAAGTTCCGGGAGGGGGAAAACCTACTTGCGGATTATGTGTATATGTATGGAATACCAGGTGGGTAACTCCTTCCGTAGAATTGACATTGGCTACTTCTTTCAGCATTTGCCAATGTTCGTCCCAGGTATGGCTAAAGGAAGTGAATGCTTCTGCCGCAACGCGGGGTTTCCCATATATGCGGGTTGCGGAGGCCGCCGGTTTGATCGGTTTGAAATTGATTGAACCTACGAAATTCTCCGTCATCGGTTGCCAGAACTCGCACATAGGGACATCGGCAAATTTGTAATATTCCAGGATATCCGTGGGGAAACCGTCGCCGGCACTGGTCTCGTATGTCAGGGAGAGATTATTCTCTTTGGCCAGCCTGGCTATATTCCCATAAAAGTTATTGACAAAAAGAGTATTGAGTACCCTGCGCCAATCGCATAAAAAGCGAAAAGTGGTTTCTTGATCTTCCACTATATAGCCGAAGAGTGCCGGAATCCATTTTTTCAGCGGATAACCTGTGATTTGTTCAAACTCTTTGTCGAGTCCGGCTGTCCAGGTCTGTGTGTAACACTCCCAGCTATCCATTAACAAGCCGTTGAGCAACCCTCCGGCTAAAGGACCGTTTTCTCCCGAGAGCCGTCCGATATATCCGGCGAACTGTGCACTGGAACCTTCTACGGAGAGTTTGTTGCATTCCCATCCTGTACCTTCCGGTGGTGCTGGAGAATTACGTCGTCCGGTATTCACATGGCCGATGCGTAAAACAGTCCATTTCCCTTTCGGTGCTTTCCATTTCAGATTGCCTTGTGCATCCATAAAGGTGGTTATATCCTTGATTTGTTTCGCATTCAGGTAGGTTTCCGGGTCATGCTGTTTCAGATCGCCTGTCCGTTCGATGCTTCTTGATACCCATGCGGCCTGTGACTCCCAACTGTTTTTGCGGGCAGCAGTGAATAAACGTAACGATTTAAGGGTGATATTGTGTCGGTTAATGAGGGTGATACGATATTTCTTTGCCCCTTTTGTCTCTGCACAGGCTAAAGAGATAGGGTAATTATCTTGTGTATTGCTCTGGGGAAGGTTTGTATTCAGAACTTCCCAGGTTGTTCCGTCAGGTAGACAGGCCTCCAGCTTCACACGCATATCAGGCTCAAAGCACCACGGGTGGTTCATTTCGTTACTGGAAGGAAGTTCCAGTGTACGGATAATCTCGTTTTCCGGGAATTCGACTTCGATCCAGTACGGGTTCTCGGCAGTAGTTGCGGTGAGCTGTACCGGGTTTTCACTTTTTTCCTGCCATAAATGTTCCCATGCCGCCTCTTTATTGCTTTTGAACGAGACTGGTATCAATGGCTTTCCGTCATCATCCACGGGCGTTGGGAATGCTATTACCATTAAGTCTTCATAATCCCTCCAATCTTCTTCACTGGGCTGGGGGAGAGGTAACTTTTGCATTATCTCATCCGAGTTCCCCTCTATGTCCGTGCGGCTCCAGGCCAGATGGCGCATGGCATTAGACGGTTTTATCCAGGGACCGCCCGCCATTGCCCATCCCGGGCAATTCTGCATTGTGAACCGTAACCCTAAACGCCGGCATTCTTCTGCCGTATGTTTCACCATTCCATCCCATAGCGGACTAAGGCAGGCTATTTGCGGATCGACCCCCGGCCAGGGGCCGCCGAACTGTCCGTGAAACAGATGTATCCCGGAGAATCCGGCATCCGCAATTGCTTCTAAGTCAGCAGTAATACCTTTGATGGATACGTTACCCCCGATGTAGTGGAACCAGGTTTCGGGGTAGAAGACTTTGGGCGGTGATTTAAATTTATCTGCGTCCGCATTCTCAAAAGGACTATATAGTTCTTTATCAGACGGCACGACCGGCACCTGTGCATTTGCAAATAAAATATTTGCAAAAAGCCCTGTTATGAAGCAGGACAATAGAATGAGCGAATCCGTATGTTTCATGATATAAAGAATTGAGTTTGTAAATTTAGAAGAATTTAAACGATGTTGTTCTCAAAAAAAGATTAAAATGCGGACAAATATCCTCATAATCGGAGATATCCTATCTTTTAATCGTGACAGGTCCTATAAGCCCTGAAGGCATCAGCTTGTATGCTGGCGAAAAACCAATATTCGTTTTGGTAATCCTTTTTTCTTCAGGCTGTGAAGCGTCATAGACCAACCGGTTCCACCAAGTATTGGTTACTGCTATTTCAAGAATATTTCCTTTCGGTTTGCAATATTGAGAAATTTCAAGTCTCCATGGAGCGCACCATACAGTACCCAGGTCATTCCCATTTAAACGGACAGTTGCCAGGTCGTGAACTGTTCCTAAATCAAGGAAAAGATTTTCTTCGGATAATATATCAAGATCAAATTCTTTACGATAAACCACTGTACCGGAATAATATTTGATTTCGGGTATATTGTTTGTTGTCAGATCCTGTAATGAATTGTAAATTACGGGCTCGCCAGGGCCTCCGGATTTAGGATCGAAATGCAGGCTCCATAAAGTATCAAGTGTTTTGACTACCGTATGCTCCGTGTAGTTAACTCCATCCTGCCGGGTATCAGAAGTAGGTTTACGGAAAACAACAAAAAGACCTTGGTAAGGTGCTAGCTGCATAGGTACGGTTGTTATCGAATCAGTGATTGAAAAGGCTTTTGCCGAACTTGTTGAACCATCAACCGGGTTCCAAAATTCCGGTACTTTTCCTGTCATACGAAACCTGGCATTTATATTTTCAGTTGTATTCCTTCGGTTAATAACAAAATATATATCAGTTTCTCCTTCTCTGCGATGGATAAAATCTATTTTTACGGGTGCTATTCCATAGCTGGCTATTTCATTCTCATTCATGTATGAGAAATCTCTTTCAATAGCATTTTTCTTTAATACGTCTGCAATTTTGAATCCACTGATAACACGTCCTTTGCCTACAATGCGATCAACTGGTTCATCCGTTTCGCCCCATAGTTTTTGGGTAATTTCACGAAGTATTTTTTCACTTTGGGGGAAATCTTTTAATCCTGGGGTTTTAACGAATCGCGGACCTATAACTGTTGCTCCTTCCTGAACTAATTCGAGAATCTTATGAGCAACTTCAACTGGAACAATCCCGGATTCAGGAAGAACAAGTACCTGATAATTCATTCCGTCAGGCAGGTAAATCCGACCATCCCGGACGGATAAACGGGTCATTATGATTTCTGTATTGCACACATCATAGTCGTATCCAAAGCCACGGTCAGGATCTATATTCTTCGGGGATACGAAACAGGGAACAAGATCTCCTTCATAATAAAGTACATCTGCAACGAAATGTCCGCGTCGAAGCATGTATTGGCAGCGTGCCAGATAGTCCGTAAATGATTTTGCCTGATTCCACCATGTAATCCGGTTATTGAAATGAATTCCGGCAGCAAATACAGTTCCCGGAGTTCCATTTGCAGGGCCGGATGTTGCAGAACCATGAAATGTTATATCGTTGATACCTTCACAAAAAGCGACATTGGCCCGTGGTAACAAAGTGGCAGGAGAACTTACCCAATGGGTAAAACTGGTAAATGCTTCCGAAGCCGTTCTCTTTTTCCCGTATAAATGAGAAGCACTGGCTGCTTGTTTGGTATTGACATTCTGGCGTCCCTCGTACCATTCTTCCGGGAGTGATCCGCTGTGATGTACTGCCTGTATCCATTGGTTTTCACTCCAATGGCCGCTATACCAGAATTCTCCGACCGGAACATCCAATCTTCCCAGATTCTTCAAACCGTCATTCATCATCAGTCGGGGAAGATGTTGTCCGCCGGCTTCCGCACGTACCATAACACCTTTTTCATGTGCGCGGTCTGCCCATACTTTATAATGTCCATCTGCAACACAATCTGCAATCGTCCGGCGTACGTCATTCAAAAAACGTTCTGTGATATCTGTATTTTCAATTATTTCGCCGGCCATAGCTGCAAGATAGGGTTTTGGATCATAACCCCGGCGATTACGGAACTCTTCCAGCATTTTTTTTGTCCATGAATAGATACCATGAATTTCTACATTATCTTCATGCAGATATTTAAAAGTTATTCCCTCATGTTTTTCAGCTTCACTGATTAGTATTCCACTACTATGATCAAAATCAAAGGATGTAGACTCTACTGATAAATAATCAGGCAGTAAACCGCCACCGACCGGAATCTTAACAAAAGCGGTTCCAACCCTGATGACTTTCCATTTTCCTTCCGGGACTTTCCAGTTTAAATTTCCATCCGGTGATATTTTATTGGTCAAGTCAATCGCATCCTTTGTACGGAGTGGCAACTTTTCAGAAGAAGCCCGTAATGGCTCGAGAGGGAAAGCCTGTTCCACCTGTAGTTTTGATGTGCCGATGGGAGTCAATGGATTCATCAGGCCGCGTTTGGCATTCATTAAAGCAACCTGGTGAACGTCCTCTTTGGTTCCAAGAGATACCATACGAACAGATTCGTTTGTCCCTTTCTTCAGGATAAGCCGGAAAAAACGAGCAGTGCATTCGGGTACGGACTGATAAACGTTTTGATAAACAATGCCGACTGAATGAAGCGTGTCGACTGGTTGATATGTTTTTCCGTCTTCCGAAAACTCAAGTATTGTTGTTCCCTCCCGTTCAAGATATACAAAATCGACTTTTTGGGGATGTTTATAATCAAATAGAATCCATGATTCTTCCGTCTCATTTTTCGGATTCCAAACGGTGTTGTAATCGCCATCCAGCATATTGTTGATATCTTTGGCATTACTACTAACTGAAATAGAGGGTTTAAATGATACAGGATCATGGACAGGATAAGCTAGAACAACATCATCCTTATATAGTCCGCTAACTCCGGATGGCATATTTAATTTCCCGGAAAATTGGGATTGCCCTTCAAGAATCGTTTCGCTGCATGCTACTCGTTTTGCCCCGTTTTCCTGATTGACCCAGGGACCACCGGAAGGCCATCCGCTACTTACATTAGCCCCACATTCCAGACCCAGACGGGCGCATTCCTGTACGGTATGGCGATATAACTCAAGCCAGGATTCACTTAAAAAAGGAACATCCGGCATTCCCCCATGATAGAACACGACAACTCCACCTATTCCCTTTTTACTTAATTCTTCCAAATGTTCTGTTATAGCAGGTTTATCTACATTATCATACCACCACATAAATACCCACGGACGATATTCTTTAGGTGGATTCAGAAAATGATCGATTGCTGTATTAGATCTCTCTGCAGCATGAATGGGACCTGATAATAAACCGGCAAAGAGTAGGATCGCAATAATTACAGATATTATTTTTTTACTCATCATTCTATTTTGATAAACTGTTTTTATAATATTACATTAGTCTTCCTGATATAGGTGTAGAGATTTGTATATTTCACATGTTCAATACACTTATAAAGTTCTAAGGACTGTATTGGTGTTTTACAGTCCTTAGATTAAGTCTATTTCAGAGTCGAAACAGAACTAATTTATCTCATATCCCGGGTTCTGCTCCAGGCTATTGTTACTTTTCTGGATTTCAGAGAAAGCTATAGGCAGGCGGTAAAATGCATCTTTCCATTCATTCTTCCGAGAATCCTGAGTCAATTTATATCGATTATAAGTAAATGTTCCATCATTATTCTTTATAATCTCATGGCCCATTATATGTGTAGTCTCTGTTTTTTCTGCTATCTTCCAGCGACGTACATCAAAATAACGATGTCCTTCGAAAGCCAATTCAATCATACGTTCATGGTATATTTTATTCAGTAATTCCTCTCCGGAGGCTGTTACAGGAGGCATTTTAACTCCTTCACGATCTCTTATTTTATTTATGTATTTACGTGCAAGATCTTCATTTCCCAAATGATATTGGGCTTCTGCATAATTGAGATACATTTCTGACAACCGGAATAGCGGAAAAGGTCCCGTATAATGTCTTGTTTCTGAAATGCCTTTATCCTCTTCTATAAACTTCCTTATATAGTAACCTGTCATGGTGGCATCCTGATTTGTGGCATCATAACCTCCTATATAAGTTTCTATTTTGCGATTCACAAAATCGGAACCGTTATAATAGATCGATGCATAGAAACGAGGGTCTCTGTTTGCATAAGGGTCGGATGGGTCGTACATTGATTTAGGGTTGACTGTTCCCAATTCACTATCGGTAACCGGAATTTCACCATCTATTGTTTCGTAAGCATCTACTATATTCAGGGAGGGAGCTACCCATGCACGTCCGTTATCTCCTGCGGTGCCAAGAAAAAAGGTTAATCGGCTGTAGTAGGTCTCATTGAATTCTTTTGTGAAGATAAATTCGCTACAGTTTACATCCAGAAACATTTTCTGATAATCTGTTGCCAGTGTATATCCTTTGTCGAAAAGAGCAGCAGCAGCTTCGGCTGCTTTTTGCCATTTCTGTTTATCGTTGGACGGATTATTCAATATACTTGCATCATAGAGTAATACTCGTGATTTAAGCGCGCGAGCAGCATTTCCACTAGCCCTGTTTCTTACTGAAGGTTTATCTGGGAGGTCGGTTATTGCCTCATCCAGATTTTTTACTATATAAGTAACACATTCATCCCATGAGCTTCTTTTTACTTGCGACCAGTCGCTATTGATATCATAAGCCTCCTCTATAATGGGAACACCTCCATATGACCAGATCAATTTGGCATAAATATAAGCACGTATGAATTTCATCTCTGCAATAAGCTCTTTTTTTACAGACTCATTAACCGATGATTCCTCTATGTTTTTAAAGAATACATTGATATTGTGTATGAATTTATACGAATTATCCCATACATATAATATGTTGCTTAGAGAGCCAACATTGTCGGCTGTCAATATGTTTTCCCGGACAAGATTACAACTACCGTTATTGTATTTACTGAAATTATCATCTCCGAAAAACATTATCTCATAATAATTATCCTTCGTACAAATACCACTATATTGTTCATTTACAAACATTTTTAGCAGGTTTTCGTCCTGCCAGACTAAAGGATCAGGATATCTGTCGGTTGGTGTTATGTCAAGCACATCACTACAGGAAGATAATAACATGATCCATGTTATGCTTACTAAATATATTATCTTTTTCATCATGTGTATTTTTAAAATGAAACGTTTACACCCAGATTTATCAATCGCATCGGATTCAGGTCCCATCCTCCGTTGGCAACTTCCGGATCTATACCGAATTTGCTGGTATGGTCAATAGAGAATAGGTTTGTCCCGCTCACATATACCCGGGCTCTTGACAAACCCACTTTAGATATGATCTCTTTAGGAATTCTGTATCCTATCTCTGCATTTTTGAGTTTGAAGAAATTAGCACTGATCTGAGTGAAAGTTGTTCCACCTATACCATATGCTGTACCTAACCGTGGTTTTGTACCATTCGGATTATCAGGGGTCATAGTATCTTCTGTCCACCATTGCAATATATTAGCACCACCGTTTGAAGTTGCGGGGTTAACCCAGTCTTCACGAAGGTAAAAGACTGCACGTGCTTGTCCTTGGAAGCCTAACGTCAGATCGAATTGTTTCCAACTTAGATTGATGTTGATACCATAAGTGATATCAGGTATATTAGTCAGATCCTGGCGTACCTGGTCCAGTGAATTGATTTCACCGTCTCCGTTGACGTCTCTGATTTTGATATCTCCGGCTACTGTTCCCGGTCTTTTGGGTACATTCGGGTCTGCAATGTCTGCTTCGTTATATATTCCGATCGCTTCGTATCTTAATGCTGCACCGATAGGTTTTCCTTCTTCTTTCTGGTATATTTCCGCCATGGGCGTTTCATCTTTAAATATTACTTTATTCCGGGCGTAAGTCAGGTTGCCGGATATTGAATAAGAAAAATCTTTGGTAGGGTCATCCCTGAAACCAAGCATCATTTCAACTCCTTTATTTTCGGTTTCTCCGATGTTTTCGTCAGGTAAACTCAAGCCTGTGAATGTAGGGATTGATGCATTACGTTTTGTCAGGATATCCTTTCTGTTTGTTTTGAACCAATCGAATTCAAAAGTCAAACGGTTATTCAAGAATCCAGTTTCCAATCCGATATCATACGTTTCGGCTTTTTCCCAGGTAATATTAGGATTGGGTACATTTGCCTGAGATATGCCTGAGTACTGTGTTCCGTTAAAAACTGAGCCGTCTGCCAACGTATACATCGTTAGATATTGGAATGAGTCTTTGAGATAATCATTACCCATTTTTCCCCATGAACCACGTGCTTTCAAATTGCTTAACCAGGTAATATCCTTCATGAAGTTTTCTTTGGATATTGTCCAGCCTCCTGAAACTCCGGGGAAGAATCCAAAACGATTTCCTGAAGGGAAGTTATGGGAACCATCGTATCTGAACTGGAATTGTAGCATGTATTTATGATCATAGTCATATAATACTCGTCCGAAGTAGTTTCTTCTGGCTGTTTTTGCTGAACTACTGTGATTTGTCTGTGTATTGGCATCTCCGGCATTCAATTCTCCCAATGCACTTGTAGGGAAATTAGTACGTTTGCCGTCCAATGCAGTACTTTTGGTTTGATTCTGTTCGAAACCGACAAAGGCATCCACCGTATGTACGTCAGCAAATGTGTTCAAATAATTGACACGTACATTTCCGTTTATATACTCAGTCCGCTTTTCCTCAATAAATAGCTGAGGAGCAGTTGTATGACCCATTAATTTTTCATAAGTATTGCTACTTTCATCATAGCTATATACATAATATACATCTTCGAATTGTTTGTAGTTCTGACCAAAATAGTCATATGCTATACTGCCTTTTAACGACAGACCTTTCACCCAGGGTATCGAGATGTCGATGGTGGATTGTCCGTTAAATACCCATGTTTTTGAAGCAGTACTACCGGCATCTCCTGTAGAGATAACCAAGGGATTATAATTACCCCATCCCTGATTTGTCGGATAATCTGTTCCAGGCCAGTATGCATGAGCTGTTGGTGCACTCAAACCGACCCAACTGTACATCCCGTTACCACTGGCTTGCCCATTATACGGTAAAGTCCGGTCTGTGTTTTTACCAAACAAGTCAAAAGTAAGTTTTATATAGTCGTTTATTTTTGCATCTATGTTTGACCGGACATTGTACATGCGGTTCTTCATAGAGCTTTCTCTGTAAGGAGAACCTTGATCCAGGAACCCTGCGGATACAAGATAAGTTAAGTTATCCATACCTCCTGTAAGTTGTATATTTGCTTTGTCCTGACCAGACCAGTTCTTTTGTACTACGTCATACCAGTTGGTATTAGGATAATGTTGTGGATCTGATCCGTCGGCGAATTTCTGTATCTCATCTTCTGTCCATCGAGCGCTGAGTCCTCTGACTTCATTTGCCAGGTTCTGAGCTCTTGCATATGAAGCTGAGTTTGCCATTTTTACAGTCCGGGTAGGCTGTGTAAATGAATGATTATAAGAGACTGAAATGGTCGGTTTTCCTACTTTACCACGTTTGGTGGTAATCAATATAACTCCATTTGCTGCACGAGAACCATATATTGCGGCTGAAGCATCCTTCAATACAGTGATTGATTCAATATCTTCCGGATCAAACCGACTGAATATACCTCCTTCTTCAGAACGAACAACACCGTCGATTACATAAAGCGGATCGTTGGATACCAAGGAATTCTGACCTCTGATACGTATGGTTGACTCGTCTGCCCCTGGTTCACCATTTCGGTGTTAATAATAACACCCGAAAGACGTCCTGCTAATCCGGAGGCCATATTGGCTGTTGGGCTGAGTGAAATATCTTTAGATTTTAAAGAAGTGATAGCACCTGTAACCACTTCCTTTTTTTGAGTTCCGTATCCTACGACTACAACTTCATCCAATGCTTGCAAGTCTTCTTTCATGATAACATCCAATGATGTTTTATTCTGTACCCGGATTTCTTGTGTAAGATATCCGATATAGGATATTTGTAACATTGAAGAAGGAGAAACCGTTAAGGTATAATTACCATTTATATCTGTCATGGTGCCGTTTACAGTTCCTACTTCTATAACATTTGCTCCAATGATGGCTTCACCGTTTGAATCGGTTACCTTACCGGATATTCTTTTGCCACTTTGTTGCTTTTTTTCCGTTGTATTTTTCATTAACAGGATATTGTTACCTTCTACAGCATATACTACATCCGAGTTCTTAAAAAGAATTTTCAGAACTTCTGCTACGGAGATATCTGAAGCCTTTAATGATACTTTTTGTGACAGATCTACATTTTCATAATTGTAAACAAATAGATAATCCGTTTGTGACTCGATCTGACTGATAATATCCTTCATGTGCATATTTTCGGCTTGGATATTTACTTTAGTCGTCTGAGAATTGGCATTATTTGCCCAAACACTTGAAATACATAACAGAAATAATAAAAAGGTTAACTTCATAAGTCTGAATATGTGTTTAAAATTTGATAATAATAGGGCATACTTCTTCCCTATAGGTTTTTTTTTCATAACTTTGAAAAATCTAGAAAGTTAGTACTAAAATCAATTTGCTGTTGTGTCAGAGTACTGACTGTGATAACCGGGTTATGTTGGAGCATGATCCGGTTAATTTTTACATTCCATTTTTTATCTCATAGGCATTCTATTTTATAGTTATTAGATTTAAATCGTTATTTTTGGTATAACTGAATTTATGTTCTATCTGCAAGACTTTTAATACTTGCTCGATACCATCTTTTGTTCTGAACTTACCGGAATACCGACTGTTTAAAAATTTCTTATTGTGAGTCTCTATATTAATGTCGTAGTATAGTTTGAGTTTCTCAATAATTGTTGCAACCGATTCATTGTTGAAACAGATGAGTCCCTCTTTCCATCTGAAATAATCATAATCGGTAATATTGTTTATAATCAGTTTGTTGTTTTTTAATTTGATGTGTTCTTTCTCTTTCATCCGATAGGTGGATGAGAGGTTGGGCGAAGATAATTCTATACATCCTCTTAATAATGATACTTCAAAATCAGAAGAATAGGAAGTTACATTGAATTCTGTGCCTAAGACCTGTATGTCCATTTGACGAGTTTTTACAATAAAAGGTTGTTTTTCATTATGAACAACGTCAAAATAGGCTTCCCCGTTTAATTCTACCTGACGGTTTCCTTTTCCAAAACTGACAGGATATATAAGCTTACTATGTGCATTGAGCCATACTCGTGTACTATCCGGTAAAATTAACTCGGCACGTTGTCCGGCAGGTACATATAGTGTCTGATAGGTAATAATACTTTCTTCGGTAGTGTTTGTTTCGAATAATTTCGTGCCTCCCCAGAATATGATCAGTATAGCGGCTATTTTGGCCAATTCATAGCCTATTTTCCGGAAAGAGACAGTCCTTTTCTTCTTTTGGTTATCGGCCCGATTATCCGCTTGATTCAGTAGAGAGATATCATTTAGTTTATGTAATGCCATAAATTCCCGGACGTTATTTTCATCTGCATCTAACCAGTCGACTACGGCAATGATTTCTTCCGGGTTGACATTTCCTTCTACGTATCTTTGTAATATCTCTTTATCCATATAGGCTTACTAGTGTGTATTATTTTTGTCTTGTATAGAAAAGACAACACAAGTTCAGAAATCCCTAGTAGGAAAATGAAATATTTTAAACAAAAAGAGCATCCCGTGAATCAGAGATGCTCTTTTTTGTTTTACTGTTCCTTCTTTACCGGCGGATAATCCAACGTATAATGCAATCCGCGGCTCTCTTTTCGTTCGATGGCCTGGCGCATGATTAAATAACCTACATTAATCATATTACGCAGTTCGCAGATATCTTTCGAAGCTACCGAGCGTTTGAACAGGCTCTCCGTTTCTTCATAAATGATATCCAGACGGTCCCAGGCACGTTTCAGGCGCAGGTCGGAGCGGACGATGCCGACGTATGTACTCATGATTTGTCCCACTTCTTTCACACTTTGGGTGATAAGGACCATTTCTTCCAGAGAGGTCGTGCCCTCGTCGTTCCATTCCGGGATGTTTTCCTGATACTTCAATGAATCAATGATTCCTAAACTGTGTTTGGCTGCTGCATCGGCATAGACAACGGCTTCGATTAGTGAGTTGGATGCCAAACGGTTGCCACCATGTAAACCGGTGCAGGAACATTCGCCTACCGCATAGAGACGGTCGATAGAAGAACGTGCATCCAAATCTACCTTGATACCTCCGCATAGATAATGGGCGGCAGGAGCTACCGGGATATAATCCTTGGTAATGTCGATGCCCAGGCTCAGGCATTTCTCATAAATATTCGGGAAATGTTTCTTTGTCTCTTCCGGGTCTTTGTGTGTAACGTCCAGATATACATGGTCATCTCCACGGGTATCCATTTCGTTTTTGATGGCGCGTGCCACAATATCGCGGGGAGCCAGTGAAAGACGTTTATCATATTTCTGCATGAACTCTTTTCCGTCCAGCGTACGCAAAACGCCGCCGTAACCACGCATCGCTTCCGTAATCAGGAAGGAAGGGCGGTCGCCCGGATGGTACAAGGCCGTTGGATGGAACTGTACAAACTCCATGTCCTTAACGGTCCCTTTTGCACGGTAAACCATCGCTATGCCGTCGCCTGTGGCTACCAACGGATTGGTCGTTGTCTGGTAAACGGCACCTACACCGCCGGTTGCAATCAGCGTTACCTTGGAAAGGAAGGTGTCGATTCGTCCGTCCGGGTCCATGATATAGGCGCCGTAGCATTCTATATCCGGTGTCTGGCGGGTGACAGTGACACCCAGATGGTGTTGCGTCAGTATTTCGATTGCGAAATGATTCTCAAATACGGTGATGTTGGGGTGTTTTTGGATGGCCTGAATCAGGCTATCCTGTATTTCGGCACCTGTATTGTCTTTATGGTGCAGGATGCGGAATTCGGAATGTCCCCCTTCACGATGCAGGTCGAAGTTGCCTTTCTCGTCCTTGTCGAAGTCTACACCCCAGCTGATTAGCTCTTTGATTTGCTGAGGGGCGTTGCGCACGACCTTTTCCACGGCATCGCGGTAGCTGAGCCAGTCGCCGGCTATCATTGTATCTTCAATATGTTTGTCGAAATTATCAACAATCAGGTTCGTTACCGAGGCGATGCCTCCCTGAGCGAAATATGTGTTAGCTTCTTCCAGATTAGTTTTGCATACCAGGGCTACTTTTCCCTTGCTGGCAACTTTAAGTGCGAAACTCATTCCTGCAATACCGGAACCTATCACTAAGAAATCGAATCTTTGTACCATAAGACATTACTGTTTAGACCGCCAAAGTTAGGAATTAACTTTTATGGTTGTACCCTTCGATGCCCCTTTCCTTATAAATAAGGGCGAAATAGGCATTCTTTTGCTATTTTTAAAAGAAAAGCCATAAACATTCGCTGACTTCCCCTGTTTTAACTACGCATTGGATATCCGGCTTATTATTAATACTTAAACGTTTTGAAATATGAAATCTAAAGTTTTACTGTTAGCTTTGGCCGCTATGTTGGCAGGCGGGGCTATGGCACAAGATTGTACATTCTTTTTCCCTACGACAAAAGGTACTAAACTGGTGAAAAAGAGTTATGACGGCAAAGGAAACCTGTCAGGTGTAATGACTTATGTAGTGGATGAGGTGGAAAGTAAACAATCCGGCCTGGAAGTCGAAGCCGGCTACGTGTTCGTCAATAATGGCGGAACAGTTATCGACAAAGGCGAACTGGAGGCTTTTTGCCAGGATGGCGAATTCTTTATGGATATGAAAGAGGTGCTGTCCAATCCATCTTTTGTTACTACAACGAATACCGCAGTGGCGGCTACCGATGCCGTAATCAATTATCCGAGCGTAGCGCAAGGAGCATCTTCGGATGATGTCTATTTCGACGATGCAGTCATCAACATTTATTCAAAGAAGAATCGTAAAGACAGGAAGAACATTTCGATTTACGACCGCGAATATGTGAAAACCGAAGAGATTACCACTCCGGCAGGAACGTTCGATTGCACGAAGGTAAAATTTAAAATCAAATCACGTTCCCCGAAAGAAACAATCGAGGTTACGGATATGAATGGTATGCTCCCAATATCGGGGTAGTCCGCACGGAACAATACAATAATAATAATGTATTGCAATCTTATTCCGTACTCGAAGAAGTAAAATAAGTAAAATATATTCCTTTTTGGAATTGTTTGACCGGTTTAAGTGGATACGCTGTTGCTGTGAAGCGGCGGCGTATTTTCTTTTCCCCTGTCAACTCTCTTTCCTTCTGTTTTTTTCTTTAAATTGGGTTGGAGTCATTCCTTTGACTTGTTTAAATATGGTACTGAAATACCGTTGATAAGTGAAACCTACTTCATAAGATATTTCCGATATGGTCAAATCCGTTTGTATAAGCATCAAAGAGGCTTTCTCTATCCGGATTTTATTGATGTAATCGTTAACGCCCATACCGGTAAGAACCTTTACCTTATTATATAAGGAAGCACGGCTCATAGTCATCTTTTTCATCAGATAGCTTACATCGAGGTCCGGGTTGGCCAGGTTATTATCTATCAGTTCATTCATCTTCGACATGAAATGTTCGTCTGCATTGCTGATTGTGGCCTCCTGTGGCAGGAGCAGGGTAGAGGATTCTTTATATTTTTGTTTGATGGCTTCCCGGCTTTTTAGCAAGTTAAGAATGATAGTCAGCAGGAAGTCTAACTCAAACGGTTTCGGGATATAAAAATCTGCACCGAGCTTATACCCTTGTTCGGTACTTTCCTGGTCGCATTTGGCTGTCAGCAGAATGATGGGGATATGGCTGATTTCAATATCGTTCTTTATATTCTTACAGAGTTCATAGCCGTCCATTTGGGGCATCATGACGTCGCTGACGATGATATCCGGTTGTTTAGCTTTCGTTATTTCCAGGGCGGCAAGACCATTTTCTGCGGTATAAACCTGCTTGAATATATCTTTGAACGAATCTTTCAGGAAAAGCCGAAGTTCATCTTTATCTTCTACGATGAGTAAAGAATATCCTGCACAAGAAATTCCGGTCGCGGACAAGTCTAACGGTATAGATAAATTTTCTTTGTTTTCTGTTTCCTGTGTTTCCTGTTGTCCGGACGTTGTATTTTCGGGCGATATGGGTAACTCATAATAGAAGGTTGCGCCTTTATCCGGATTATTATATGCACCTATGTGTCCTCCGTGCATTTCAATCAATACTTTGGCATAAGACAGACCGATTCCGCTACCGCTTTTATTGTGTTTGCCCTGATAAAAACGGTTGAAGAGCTTCCGGGGGTCGACATTCTGTAAGCCGATACCCTGGTCTGCGACGGCGACTCTGACATAGTTACCCATCAGTTGGGTCGATACTGTTATTTGTGTTTCCGGTTCGCAGAATTTAAGGGCATTCATCAGAATATTGGAAAAAATAGTCTGGCATTTCCATTCGTCGAACCAGATTGACTCAATCTGAGTATCCAGCTGATATATCAGCTGGATACTCTTTTCCTCTAATTCAGTTTTGAAATCTTCGGAGACGGAGACTATCCATTTATTTAACGGGTGAGGCTGTTTTTGTAAAGACTTCTGCTCCGTTTTGATGCGGTTTAGGTCGAGAACCATGTTAATCAGGTTTTTCATTTTTCTCGACTGTTTGTAAATAGTATTTAACTGGCCGTGAATAACTTCGGGATTCAGATTTTCATGGCTGGTGTCGATAAGTCTTTTCAACGGAGCGTAAATGAGTGTAAGGGGAGTCCTGAGTTCATGGCTTATATTGACCAGGAACTGTATCTTTTCTTCGTTCATGGCCTGCTCATGTTCTTTCATCTCCCATTTCAGTCGGTTTTCTTTTTTCTTCAGGATAGTATATACCGTAGCAGTAATGATTCCTATGATTAACAGGATTGCGCTGACAATAAAAAGATTGCTTTTATACCAGGGCGGGGTGATATGGAGTGTGAGTATCTTTTTGGGCTGGCTCCATATCCCGCTTTTCGTATTGTAGGATGCAATAATCGAATAACTTCCCGGGAGTAGTACCGGCAGATTTAATTTGTTGTTATAAGATTCGATGTATTGTTCGTTTGCCCCTTCTATTTTGTAGCGGAACATTGTTTTTCTGAATATATCTTTCTGGTTTATATTGAACACGACCGATAGAGATGTGTAATTCCAGGGAACCGTAATTGACCGTTGGGTTGCATCGAACTCTTTCAGATAAGTGCTTCCGTTGAATAGAATATCGGATAAATTTATTTCCGGTTGGAGGTCATTATTGTATGAGATATTCTTATCTATTTTTACCAGTCCGTCGGTTCCTGCCAGGTAAATGTTATTTGTTTTGGACTGTTCCTGATACATAAACAGGATTTCATTCGGCGAAAATCCATCGGATTCGCTCCAGATAATAAATCTCCCTTCATCGATAACATACGAAAAGAGCATATTCTGTGCACCTATCCAGAGACGCCCTTTATCGTCGAGGAAAAGATAAGACACGTTATTGAAAAGCCGGGTATTGATCCGGTGCAATACTTTCTCATTCAGATTGTAATAGCTGAGTCCCTGGTCGCTTCCTATCCAGACGGTCCCTTTTTTATCATAACAAAGGGTATGGATAGTTTCGCTTGGTTCAGTGGTGAATAGAAGGGACAGGCTGTCGTTCTTCTGTAATGTCTGTAAGACATAATTCTCTTTTATCATAAAAATAAGTGAATCGTCCGCATAGGTCAGGTTCAGCGCTTCCAGGGAGAAATCGGTTTCTTTTGTTTTTATGGTAGAGAAGGTCTTTGTCTCAGGATAGTAGATACGTGCACTGAGCGACAGAATATATATTTTGTCGTTGCTGACTTTATGCGCCAGGGGCATAAAGCCGTAATAACATTCTTCTGTATTGATCTGGTTGTTGACAATGGTAAATGGGGTGTATTTCCCCGTTTTTTTGTTGAAAACAACTATTCCCTGATTGAATAACGAGACCAGAAGCTCCGTGTCGGATAAGCCGGTAATGGAAGTCACCTTATCGCCGTAGGTGGAAGTAAATTGTTTGAATGTATCGGTAAATGGGTTGTATACATTGATTCCTCCGCCGTCTGTCCCTATCCATAAAAGACTGTCATTGTCTTCGTACAGGCTGGTGATGGCTTTTTCACTTAATCCGTTGGTGTTGTTTAAGGCAACGTCTTTATACGTCCTGATATAAGTTTCCTTGATTCCGAATATGCCGCCTCTCACACTACCGGCCCAGAGATTCTTTTCATTATCCATATAAAGGACAGTAATGGAATTGACGGGAAGCGAATTTGCATCTCCCGGAATATGTTGTAAGACGGTAAAATCTTTTGTGCTGGGATGATATATATTGATACCTCCGCCGTCGGTTCCTATCCATATATCCCCGTCTTTCTCCAGGATGCTGAGAATGATATTATTACTGAGTTTGGAGTTTTCGCTTTTGTAGTGGGCTATCAGTTTCCCTTTCGGGTCGTAGCAGAAAAGTCCCTGCCTGTAAGGGGATAGGTAAATATATCCTTCGGCGTTGATAAAAATGGCGGATACTGTATTGGTAAACGGCAACGAGTCGTCTTTATAAATCTCGTTTGTCGTATAATTATAGGTGAGAAGCCCATGCTTTTTTGTGTTCAGCAATACCTTATCCCCTTCTATGTTTAATATGCTGAGGATGGAATATTCTCCGGCTTCCCGTAAGTGATTTTCTGTATTGAGATGAGTACGTTCAATATTTTTGTTCTGATAATCAAAACGATAAAGTGTTTTTTCTCCTCCGAAAAGAATTCCTCCGGGTATACAGAGATAAGAAAATATCTTTTCTTTTATAATCGGGTCGAAATTGTTGTAGTCGGGATTATATTTAACCAATCCCTTATTGGTGGAAACCCAAAGATTATTGAGCGAATCTTCTGCAACAAATTGTATATAGTTGCCGGGAAGTGAATATTTATTGTCTTTTTCGTTGAAGAAACTTTTCAGTTCATGCTGGTCGTAGCAGTTTAATCCAGACTTTGTTCCTATCCATAGTATTCCTTTATGGTCGCATAAAATGGAGTTGATGCTCGATTGTGATAATCCCTGCTCGATTGCTATTTGTTTGAAATAATAGCTGGCATTGTTGCTCCGTCCGGTACCGGGTAAAAGACAGAGTAAAATAATGTATGCGATATGTGGAAAAAACTTCATAATCTAATTTTACTTTTTTTACAAATATACAGCTAAACAATGAATTCCCCAATAGGTAAAATAGTATAGGATCCAAAATCATATTCAAAAGGTTTGATTGTTATTTTCTGATAATTAGGTGTTTGTACAATAGAGGAATACTTTTAGACAGGATTTGACGCCCTTCTTGAAAGCAGACTATACATTTGTCAGCATATCTTAAATTTAAAATCAGATGAAAAAAAATGTAATTATTATGCAGAAAGGACCGCCTCCGGATAATAAACGGACTCTTAGAAAAATGATTGGTGATTTTGACTTTAAACTAAAAATACGATTAAACTTATGAATCAAGTACAGGCTAAGTATAAGCTGGTAGGTAGTCCCCTTCAAAAGGTTGGCGTACTGTTGCTGCTTATTTTGTTTATACGACCAGATGTACAGGCTGAGGCTAACAGTCCAGCTCTTGCTTCCGGTCCGGATAGTAATGTTCCGTCTATAACCCAGCAAAGAGAACAGAAAAAGCTGGTGAAGGGAACAGTCAGTGACGACACAGGCGAATTGATGATAGGAGCCACGATTTCTATCAAAGGAACGACTCAGGGAGTTCTTTCTGATATAAATGGAAATTATGAAATTGAATGTACGGATAATGATATTCTTCAGGTATCTTATCTGGGCTATACGCCTCAGGATATAAAGGTTGGTAACCGAAAAGTCATAGATGTTATTTTGACTTCCGATAATGTATTGCTGGAAGAGGTGCAAATTATCGCTTATGGAACCCAGAAGAAGTTGACTGTGACCGGCTCTGTTTCTTCGATAGACACAAAAGATTTGTTGAAATCGCCCACGTCCAGTATCGGTAATATGCTGGCCGGCTCTGTTTCGGGTATTTCAACCGTTCAGTATAGCGGACAGCCCGGAGCTGAAGACCCGGAAATATTTGTCAGAGGTATTGCTTCTTTGGATGGCGCCCGCTCACAACCATTGATTCTGGTGGATGGGGTGGAACGTTCTTTCTTCCGCATGGACCCTAATGAAATAGAGAATATTACTGTTTTGAAGGATGCTTCGGCAACGGCCGTATTCGGTGTACGGGGTGCGAATGGAGTTATCCTGGTAACGACACGTAGAGGAAAAGAAGGACGTACGGAAATATCGCTGTCTTCTTCTGTCGGTATCAGTGAAGCGATGCGTGTTCCGGAAATGATGGGGAGTTATGACCATGCCAAATATTTCAATGAGATGCAATTGAGCGACAATCCCAATTTAGGTCCCAACGATTTGAGATTCTCGCCTTATGTATTGGATATGTTCCGGACGAATGCCGATCCGATCATGTTCCCGAATACGAACTGGGAAGATTTGATGTTTAAGAAAGCATCTTTACAAACACAGCATAACCTGAATATTTCGGGGGGAACGAAAGATGTGAAGTTTTTTATTTCCCTGGGTTATCTGTATCAGGATGGTTTGCTGAAGAGATTTTATGAAAGTTATAATCCGAACTATAAAACAACCGTTATAATTACCGGGCGAATCTCGACATTAACGTAACTAAGAGTACTACTTTGAAATTGGGGTTGGGCGGACGTCTGGAAACAAAGAAAGATCCTAAGTTCGGCGAACAAAACAATTTATGGATGGAGATTCTCCGTGTGCAGCCATTCTCCAGTCCGGGCTTTGTAGATGGAAATCTGGTTCAGATTAAAAACCGTTATATCCCGATGACAATGCGTAACCTGTTCTCCATGTATTATGGAAAAGGATATACAGAGGCTTCGCAAAATACGATGAATCTGGATATGGATTTAACGCAGAAACTGGATTTTATCACCAAAGGTCTTTCTTTTAATATTAAAGGAGCTTACAATACCTCTTATACGGGAAGTAAATTATGGAATGGCTCGATGGAATCGTATACTCCGGTCTATAAATCCAGTCTGACCGATCCGGGATTGGCCATTGATGATCCTAATTTTGATCATACGATTGTGTATCAACTTGAAGGTACAGCGAGTGCTTTGTCTGCGTCGGAAGACTGGAGTACCAAGACGCGCGACTGGTATGTAGAGGCCAGTTTGCGTTACGACCGTACTTTCGGGGATCATAAAGTCGGCGGCTTGCTTTTGTATAATATGACCAAACAGTATTATCCCAAGGCTAATACGGATATCCCGAAAGGATATTTGGGATTGGTTGGGCGCGTCACTTATGCTTATAAAGATCGTTATCTGGTCGATTTCAATGCCGGTTATAACGGTTCGGAAAACTTTGCACCGGGTAAACGGTACGGATTTTTTCCGGCGGCCTCACTCGGTTGGGTGATATCGGAAGAGAAGTTTATGAAGCAGGTAGATTTTATCAGCTTCCTTAAATTAAGAGCTTCTTACGGTCTGGTTGGTAATGATATATTGAATGAATATAAACGTTTCTTGTATTTGCCGGACTCATATTCTGCCAGTTCGGGCGGATATTATTGGGGAGTGAATACGCCGCAGGCTTATCCGGGTGCATCGGAACTGATTCTGGGAAATCCGGATGTTACCTGGGAGAAGGCTGCCAAACAAAACTACGGCTTGGATATGAACCTGCTGGATCAGCGTTTGAGTTTCTCTCTGGATGTATTTTTTGAGAAACGTAAAGATATTCTTATTCAGCAAAATACAGTTCCGGGATTCGTTGCAGCCGACCTGCCTGCTGTCAATTTGGGCAAAGTGAACAATAAAGGGTATGAAATCTCTTTGGGATGGAACGATAAAATTGGCAGCAAGTTTCGCTACTGGTTGAAAGGAAATATCTCTTTCTCCAGAAATGAGATTGTCTATAAAGATGAAATTCCACAGAATGAACCTTATATGTATGAAACAGGACGTTCTATCGGTTTGAATTACGGATATGTCTTCGACCGTTTCTTTGAAGCGAAAGACTTTAATGAGGATGGTTCGACTATTACCGGAATCCCAGCACAATCGGGAACATTTAAGCCTGGTGATATTTTGTTCAAAGACCTGAATAATGACGGAGTAATCGACGGGGATGATAAAACTTATTTTGGTTATGGAGAAAATCCCGAATATATATTTGGCTTGAATGCCGGATTCGAATATAAAGGTTTTGACTTCTCGATGAATTGGACAGGGGCAACTAACGTTTCCAGACGTTTGGAAGAAGACTTTACCCGTCCGTTCAATACCGGTGACGCTCCCCTGATGAAATGGATGGTTGAGGAACGTTGGACAGAAGAGAAAGGACAATCGGCCCAATTCCCGCGCTTTACCCAAACCAACAGAATGCATAACTCGCAAATGTCGGATTTCTGGGTGAGAGATGCTTCTTATCTGCGTCTGAAGAACCTGGAGGTAGGATATACGTTGAATGCGGATGTGTTGAAGAAAGTCGGTATCCAGAAACTCAGGGTGTTTGCCAATGGGTATAACCTGCTGACATTTGACCATCTGGGATTTATCGACCCGGAATCAAAAATCAGTAATAAGAACAAGTATCCCAATACGCGTATTTACAATTTTGGAGTGAATGTAAATTTCTAATGATACAAATAGTATGAAAAGATTATTAATACCAATATCTATAATAGCCGCCTCTTTCTATTTCGGTTCATGTAACGACTTGAAGATAGGCGATGATTTTCTGGAAAAAGCCCCGGGAGCTGATGTTACCCTGGATACGATTTTTGCATCCAAGCAGTATGCCGAACGTGCTTTGGCTGCGGCTTACAGGCATTTGCCCTATGGGGTTATGTACAGTTGGGATGCTGCCGAAGACAAACTGGGAGTAGACTTGCTTGAATCGACAACCGATCTTTGCCAATCTTACCTGGGATGGGGATGTGGTGCGGAACGCCATTATTATAACGGACAATATAATGCTTCGGTTGCCGACACCTATGATGTGATGTATGCTTACACAAAAGAACGTAGTTGGGAAGCTATCCGTAAAGCGTATATTTTCTTGGAAAATGTAGACCGGGTACCGGATATGACGGCAGAGGAAAAGGCCATCCGTAAGGGTGAAGCCAAGATGGTGATAGCAGTACAGTACACTCAAATGATGCGTCATTTTGGTGGCTTGCCTTTGATTGATAAAGCTATTTATCCGGGCGATGACTATAATTATCCGCGTGAAACCATTGAAAAGACGGTCAATTTTATCGTCAACTTGTGTAATGAAGCCGCAGCTGTACTTCCCTGGCAGGTATCGGTGGAAGAAGACGGGCGTTTCACCAAAGCTGCTGCACTCGGATTGAAGGTGCGTGTGCTATTATTTGCAGCCAGTCCTTTATTCAATGACAGCCAGCCTTATCTGGATGGCGAAGCCAGTACGAACCTGATGGTTTGGTATGGAAATAAATCCGATCAACGCTGGCAGGATGTTGTGGATGCCTGTAAAGAATTCGAACAGGCAAACAACTCGGGTTCTTATTACTATCAGTTGGTTGAAACGGGCGATTACCGGCAGGATTTTCAGGATGCATGGTATAAAAGAAGAAACGGTGAAGTGTTGATATCTACACGTGTAGCCTATACTTGTCCGGATATTTGGGATGGAAACTTTTATTTTATGCAGTCGGCCGGTTGGTATGGTTGTAGCTGTCCGACATTGAATTATATCGATATGTTCGGTAATGCCGACGGTACGTCTTTTAATATAGACTGGGATAATATACCGCAGGGCGTCAATCCGTTCGAAGGCAGAGACCCCCGGTTGTATGAGACTCTTGTTATTAACGGTGACAGATGGCAGGGGCGTACAGCTGAAACCTATATCGGTGGGCAAGAACAGAAAACGGAAAATGATACGCGTTGCCGTACCGGTTCCGTTATGCGTAAGTTCCTTCGTGAACATGATTATGCCACTCTGACCGGTTCGGTTATTCACTGGCCTTATTTGCGTCTGGCTGAGATTTATTTGAGTTATGCAGAGGCTTTGAATGAACTCGGACGTACGGGCGAAGCTTATGAGTGGGTAGACAAAGTCCGTGGACGGGTCGGTTTACCGAAGTTGCAGCGTAATCTGTCACAGGAGCAATTCCGTGAAATGGTACTGAATGAACGTGCCGTGGAATTTGGTTTTGAGGAGATCAGATGGTTTGACCTGGTCCGTTGGAAACGTGCGGAAGATTTTACCAAACCTCTGTACGGTGTAAAAACCTGGCGTCAGGCAGACGGTTCTTATAAATATGAAAAATGGCAGTTGGCCGAACGTTACTGGAAGAAGAACTGGTCACCTAAATGGTATTTGTGTGCATTCCCGCCTGAAGAAATTAATAAAGGTTATGGATTGGTCCAGAATCCGGGATGGTAATTCATTTGATAAATCATAAAAGCAGGTTATGAAAATAATAAAAGAAATATATGTAGCTGCATTTTTGTCTGTGTCTGTTTTCTCGTATGCACAGGATACAAAAATGGTAAACCGTGGATTTAATCTGTCTGTTCCCAGTGAAGAAAGTACGGCAGCTGTTTCCACAATATATATGGATGCCTCTAAAACGTCTGATATTAATCCAGCAAATTCCTTGTATGGAAGACTTCCCGGATTGATCAGTCTGCAAGGCTCGACTGTAGCATGGGATAATGATCCGACAATGTATGTGAGAGGTCTTGCCACGATGGGGACAGGAACTCCTTTGGTTCTAATCGACGGTTTTGAACGTCCCCTCAGTTCCTTGTCACAGGATGAGATAGAGAGTGTTACGGTTCTGAAAGATGCTGCATCACAGGCCTTGTATGGTGTGCGGGGGGCAAACGGTGTCATTCTGGTGACTACCAAACGCGGTATTTTGGAAGGTATGAAAGTGCATGCAAGCTATCAGTTCGGGATAAATACTCCATTCCGTCTCCCTGATATGGCGGACGGATATACGTATGCATTGGCAATGAACGAAGCTTTACGGATGGACGGACTGTCCGCTTTGTATAGCAACTCTGATCTGGAAGCTTTCCGTACGGGTTCCAACCCGGAACTTTTCCCGAATGTGAACTGGAAGGATGAAGCCTTGAGAAATAAAGGGACGACTCATCAGTTTAATGCTTCTTTTACCGGGGGAGGAAAGAATGTGAGTTATTTTGCCGCAATCAATTACATCGGTGATAACGGTTTTATGAATGAGAACTATTTCAGCCCGGATTATTCCAGTCAGATGTCGTGGGATAAACTGAGTGCCAGGGCGAACCTCGATATTAATGCGACAAAACTCACGCTGGTAAAATTGAACTTGTTGGGTGAATTGTCGCAACATAATCGTCCGGCAACAGAGTATTCGACTTTGTTCCCGATGATTTATGATGTTCCGGCAGCGGCTTTTCCGGTAAAGACGAGTACTGGTGTATGGGGCGGCGATAATGTGCGCAAAAATCCTGTTGCAGAATCGGTGGCTAAAGGTTTTTCCGTTGGAAATGACCGAGCTTTATATGCCGACTTGCGGATTATCCAGGACCTGTCGGTTCTTACTTCCGGTTTGAGTGCAGAGCTTGCTATTGCTTATGATAACCGGGCCAGCTATTGGGATAATAAAACAAAGAATTATCTGTATGAAAGTTTGCAGCCGGTCAGGGATAACGGAGGTACTATTATCGATATAACCCGTACACGTTACGGACAGGAAACGGATTTGTCTTTCAGTTCCAGCCTGGGATATCAGAACCGTGTAACAACGTTTGAGGCAAAAGTCAATTACGAAAAAAACTGGCAGGATATGCATCAACTGAATGCTGCGGTCATTTACCATCAGGAAGAAAATTCCCTGAAAGGAATTAATAATACGTATAGACGGCAGAGTTATATAGGAAATGCAAGCTATGCTTATAAAAGCAAGTATCTGGCTGATCTAGTGTTGACTTATTCCGGGTCGAGTGTGTTGGGAAGTTCTGATAAGTATGCATTTTTTCCTGCTATTTCTGCTGGTTGGGTCATTTCTTCCGAAGACTTTATGAAAGAAGTTACAGCGATAGATTATCTGAAAGCAAGAGCTTCGTGGGGTATTACCGGAAGTGATCGCTTTGCTTATGATTATGATAAATATTATTTCAAAACGGGCATCAGCTCCTATTTTTTTGGAGATAATAATAACTCTGTATCCGGTAATGGCGAGTTCCGTTTGCCTAATTTGAAATTGAAGCCGGAAACAGCCTATAAGTTTAACTTCGGCATCGATATGGAAGTATTCAAGCGGTTGTCTTTATCAGCGGATGTCTTTTATGAAAAGCGGACGAATATTCTGGTGAACTCATCTGCTATTTACTCTTCCGTGTTGGGAGTCAGCACACCGATTTTGAATGATGGCGAAGTTAAGAACTATGGATTTGAAGCCGGTCTTTCCTGGCGTGACCGTATCGGAGATTTCACCTATATGCTGGCTGGTAATTTCACTTTTGCCCGTAATGAGATTGTAAATATGGACGAAGGATATAAACCGTATGATTACCTGAAAAATACAGGAAACCGGATCGGGCAGTATTATGGTTTGGAGGCAATCGGCTTCTTTCAGGATGAGGCAGATATAGCGGGCAGTCCTGTACAATCTTTTTCCAATGTGGTTCCGGGCGATGTAAAGTATAAAGATCAGAATGGTGATAAGGTGATCGATGATTATGATAAGGTGGCTATCGGTTACAGTACTGTTTTGCCGGAAATTATGTACGGGTTTTCAATTGGATTAGGATATAAGAATGTGAGTTTGAAAGCAGATTTCCAGGGAGTAGCTAACTATACGTTAGTTAGAAATATGTCAAGTATGTACCGTCCTTTGGTCGGTAATAAGAACGTCTCTCAACATTATCTGGAAAATCGCTGGACACCGGAGAATACCAATGCCCGGTATCCGCGTCTGACAACTAAACAGAATGATAATAATTTCAGGGAAAGTTCTATCTGGGCTGAAAACGGCAATTTCCTGAAACTGAGAAATGTGGAGTTGGCCTATACTTTACCTAAATCATGGGTAAACAAGATCAGACTCAGCAATATCAACCTGTTTGCCAGAGGTATGAATCTGTTTCATTTGACCATGTGAAAGATATGGACCCGGAGCAAATGTATGCTACTTATCCATCTTTCAGATCATATAACATTGGATTAACTCTTGATTTTTAAAAATAGACATTATGAATAAGAAAATATTATCTGCCATATTTGCTTTTGCAGTGTGTATGTCTTCCTGCAATTATCTGGATTATAATGAATCGTCCGGATTTGACAAAGAAGATATGTTCACCTATTTTGAAAGAGCAAAAGGTATGCTTACCACCGTATATTCATATTTACCCGCCGATTTCGGTAATTTTGACGGAGCGACCCGGGCAGCGGCGACCGATGAAGCGGAATATGCTTGGAATACATCGGGCATCATCCGGTATAATAACGGTTCGTGGAGTCCTATCCTGACAATCGATAATGTGTGGGGCACTTACTATACCGCAATCCGTTCTGCTAATATGTTTCTGAATAATTATCAGGAAGACTTTACCAATATTGAATGGAATGATAATTATGAGACTTTGATGCAGCAATATCAGTATTATCCGTATGAAGCTCGTTTTTTACGTGCCTTCTATTATTTCGAGTTGGCCAAACGGTATAAGAACGTCCCGCTGATTACGGAATGCCTGGAACTCGATGAGGCGAATAGCGTGACTCCTTCTGATTTTGATAAAGTGATTGATTTTATTGTCAGTGAATGCGATGAGATCATGGATAAGCTGCCTGTATCCTATAAAGATGTGCCGGGATATGAAACGGGCCGTATCACCCAGGGAGCCGTGATGGCCTTGAAATCAAGAACGTTACTGTATGCAGCCAGCCCTTTATATGCCGGGACGGCTGGTCAGGAAAAATGGATTGCAGCGGCTAAAGCGGCCAAACAACTGATCGATAAGGTTGAATCGGACGGGCGGTATCAACTGGTAGATGAACAAATATGGAATAATCTGGCTTCCAAAGAACTGATTCTGGAAACGCGCAGAGGTAATTCAAATGATTTCGAAAAACTGAATTTCCCTATCGGTTATGAGGGAGGAAACTCCGGAACCTGTCCTACACAAAATTTAGTGGATGCTTTTGAAATGAAGGATGGAAGCCGGTTCGACTGGGGAAACCAGGAACATATCGATAATATGTACAATCCGGAAAAGAGGGATCCCCGCTTGTTTAAGACTGTTCTGACGAATGGCTCTACTTTCAAGAATGCGGCTGTTGAGACTTTTATAGGCGGTAAAAACGGAGCGCCTTTGGATGGTGCGACACCGACAGGCTATTATTTGAAGAAATATGTTGTCGAAACAATCAGTTTGAATCCGAACAATACGACTACCGAGCGTCATGTCTGGGTACTTTTCAGATATGCGGAGATTTTATTGAACTATGCGGAAGCTCTTTATGAGGCCTACGGCAATCCGGACTATACGGATAATACGTTTACGTTATCCCCACGGGCAGCCATCGACAAAGTCAGGGCGCGTGCCGGAATGCCGGGAGTTGCTTCGGATGATTTTCTTGAACGGATCAGGAATGAGCGCCGGGTAGAACTTGCTTTTGAAGACCATCGGTTCTGGGATGTCAGAAGATGGAAAATCGCTCCTCAGACAATGGATATTTATGGGGTGAAGATTGAGAAACAAGACGACGGGTTGATTTATACACGTCAGCTTGTTGACAAGCGCACATGGAGTGACAAGATGTATCTGTATCCTGTATCCAATGAAGAATTGTTTAAAAATCCACTTTTGAAACAAAATCCTGATTGGTAAGAATAAAATGAGCAGAGAAGCCACTCTAAACCTGTTTGCGGTGGCTTCTCTTTATAATACCTCGATTTAGAAACAATAGAACTTTAGAAAATGAAAATGTACACTTTCGTACTGGCATTGTTATTATGTGCCTGTACCTCAACACAGCGAACCTTTTATGTGGATAGCATAACCGGAGATGACACGAATAAAGGATCTTCACCGACAGAAGCCTGGAAGAGTCTCGATAAATTGAACAAACAAGTCTTTGAACCGGGTGATAAGATTTTATTTAAATCGGGGACTGAATATGTCGGTCAGTTTGAACCGAAAGGTAGCGGGAGCGAAGGAAAACCGGTGATGGTCGATAAATATGGAGACGGAGGGAAGCCTATCTTGCATGGAGACGGTCAGAAACAACATACGATACTGCTGGAAGGACTTGAGTATTGGGAACTGAATAATCTGGAGGTTACCAATAAAGGGGAAAAACCGGATCCCGGTAGAAATGGTATTATTATTTATGCTTGGGATAAAGGCGATGTGCATCATATCCATTTGAAGAATCTGACTGTCAGGGATGTGAACGGGAGCTGTATAAAGAATGAAGGAGCCGGAAACGGAATTTACTGGCATAACGGGGGAGATGAAGTGCCGACCCGTTTTGTTGATTTACTGATAGAGAACTGCCATATTTACCGTTGCCAACGGAATGGAATAACCGGTAATGGTAATAGTGACCGTGATAAATGGTTTCCCAGTCTGAATGTCGTTATCAGGGGGAACTGATCGAGCAGGTTCCGGGAGACGGGATTGTTCCTATAGCCTGCGACGGTGCATTGGTAGAACATAATATAGTAAGGGATAGTCCGGATCTTCTGCGGATAGAAGATGCCGCTGCCGGTATCTGGCCCTGGGGTTGTGATAACACGATTATCCAGTTTAATGAGGTAAGCGGACAGAATGCCAAATGGGACGGGCAGGCTTTCGATTCGGATTACAATTGCCGTAATACCGTTATCCAATACAATTTCAGCCATGATAATGCCGGAGGTTTTGTGATGGTGTGTAACGAGGGTAATACTTTGGGTAAACCTTATAATATAGGAACGGAAAATACGATAATCCGTCATAATGTAAGTATCAACGACGGTTTGCGTGCTTATCCGACACGTCCCGGCTGGTTCTCTCCGGTTATACATATTTCCGGACCGGCTAAACAGACCGCTATTGAAGAAAATGTGATTGTTATTATGAAAAAGCCTTCACCGGAGATAGACCGTTCGGTACTTATCATGGATAACTGGGGAGGGCCCTGGCCGGAAAATACGGTGTTCAATAAAAATATTTTTTATGTAATAAACGATGATCTGGAATATAAGTTCATAACAGGTGGTAGTAAAGCCACTCAGTTTGATGGAAATGTCTTTTACGGTAATTTTATAAATAAACCGGATGATCGGAATGCTATCGAAAAAGAACCGGATTTTACTTCCGGATTTCCTTTTCATGAGAATTTCCCTGACTACTTGAGGGAGAAAGTGATTAAAAGGTTAAAACAACAATAGGGAGTGTTGTTTAAAAGAGAGTGTGTCAAAATCTTGTTTTGTCATGGCGGTCCCGGATCAAGTCCGCCATGACAAAAACTGGGCGTCAAAGGATCTCCAACGTAACAAATTTCTCTGTCTGAAACCTTCTCCGATAAATTCGCAACGACGCTCACGGCGTATATTATATAAGGTTTATTTCTTGCAAATGCTTGTATTACAGCGGATTGTTTTTTTTCTTTTGGGATACTCCTTCTAATGTGATCATATAGGGAAGAGATTATGTGCAGGCCTCTATCGGATAAGTTCTAAGCTAAAATACACTATGAAGATAATTAGAGCATCAGTGAGGTAAATGTCTTTTTGTTATTCATGCTTTTTCATGCAATAATATTGAAGGCCAATAAACTTTTTAATGTGAGCAAAAATTCGTAATATTGCTTATTACTAACTTTAATACATAAGATTATGGAAAAGAAGACGTTTGGAAAGAGAATAGTGACCCCGAAGCATGTTGCGATAGCGGTCAGCATAGTAATCCTGTTTGGATTGTTCTATTTGAACCAGATACAGTTGATTGCTTATATTTTGATACTGATTTTCATTATACCGGTATTTTATCCTTATAAGATCGATAAAGGTTATCTGACGCAAGGTAATTTTGTGGCGATCCCTATCAAGGATATAGAGAAGTTATTTGTAAAAGAGTCTGGTAGTGTCGTGATTTATTACACTAAACCTTATAAAGACAAGGAGTACACCAACACGGTCTATCCGGTCGATACCGAAGGATTTGTGGCTGCTTTACAACAAGTAAATGAAGAAATGACTATCTTGCGCGAAAATTCGTAAAATGGATAGAGTCTTTAAATCTAAGATCGGCTGGTGGTATCATTTATTGATCATTGTGCTGGCAGTATTGTGTGTAATATCTGTGTTACATCAGAATGTAGCGGCTATTGTTACATCGTTGGTTGCCAGCGCATTGACGTTGCATGTATTTTTTAATACCTATTATGTGATTACGGCAGACGGAATGTTGCTGCTCCGTTGCGGCTTCTTTCCTAAAAAAGAGATTGCCATCGCTGATATAGAGGCGTTACAACCTTCCATTCAGCCTGTATTTAGTTATTCCTTATCGTTGGACAGAATCGTTATCTGGAAAGAAGGAAAAATGTGGATGTTGATATCTCCGCAAAACGAGAAAGAGTTTGTAAAGCTGTTGAAGAAGATTAATCCGGATATCGAGATTAAGAGTAATGAAGGAATCCAAATATAAAACTTAATTAAATCTGAAAACATGAAATACGACGTTGCTATAATCGGGGGAGGACCTGCCGGTTATACGGCTGCTGAGAGAGCGGCTGCCAGTGGACTATCCACTGTGTTGTTTGAAAAAAATGCCTTGGGAGGTGTCTGCCTCAATGAAGGCTGTGTTCCCACAAAAACATTGCTTTATTCGGCTAAAGTGTATGATACTATTAAACATGCACAGAAATATGCCGTTAAAGCGGAGAATCCTACATTTGATTTTCCTAAAATTATTGCCCGTAAAAATAAGGTGGTGAAAAAGCTGACTGCCGGTATCCGGATGAAAATGACGGAACATGGAGTCGTTGTTGTCAGCGGAGAGGCTGAAATTAAAGGGCGTGCCGCCGACGGAACTATCACTGTCGCCTGTGGTGAAGAAACTTATGAGGCAGCCAACCTGTTACTGTGTACCGGCTCTGAAACGGTGATCCCACCGATCCCCGGCCTGGCAGAAACTGAGTACTGGACGAGCCGTGAAGCATTGCAGACAAAAGAGCTTCCCGCATCCCTCGTTATTATCGGTGGCGGCGTGATTGGTATGGAGTTTGCCTCTTTCTTCAATAGCATGGGAACGGAGGTACATGTGGTAGAAATGCTGGACAAAATATTAGGTCCGATGGATAAGGAATTATCCGATATGCTTCAGGCTGAATATGCCAAAAGAGGCATCAAATTCTATCTGAGTCATAAAGTGACAGCTGTTCATAATGGCGAAGTCACCGTTGAGAAAGACGGGGAGAGCTTTGTCATCAACGGAGAAAAAGTATTGTTAAGCGTTGGCCGCCGTCCGGTAACCAAAGGTTTCGGACTGGAAACGTTGGGTGTCGAGCCTTTCCGGAACGGTATAAAAGTGAATCAATATATGCAGACTTCTTTGCCGAACGTATATGCTTGTGGTGATATCACCGCCTTCTCTTTGCTTGCCCATACCGCTGTAAGTGAGGCGGAAGTCGCCGTGAAACATATTCAGGGAAAAGCCGGTGGCGGAATGAGCTATAAAGCAATACCGGGTGTGGTCTATACAAATCCCGAGATAGCCGGTGTAGGTAAAACTGAAGAAGAATTGCAGGCGGAAGGAATTCCTTATACGGTAAAGAAGTTGCCGATGGCTTTTTCCGGTCGTTTCGTGGCAGAAAACGAGCAAGGAAACGGTGTATGCAAGCTGATCCTGGCCGAAGATGAAACGGTGATTGGCGCTCATTTGCTGGGAAATCCAGCTTCTGAACTGATCGTGATAGCAGGTCTTGCCATCGAGAAAGGCATGAAAGCCGAAGAACTTAAATCAATCGTATTCCCGCATCCTACTGTCGGAGAGATAATCAAAGAAGCACTTTATTGATTTAAATCTCTATCTTTGCAAAGCTAAATCGCAGCGCATGGATATGTTTGAAGGGTATGTAGGCATTCGTTTATGGGACGGGCAGCTGGTGGATGATGTGATCTTCTCGCAGCTCTTGTCCCTGCTGATTGCCTTTGCTATTATATTTCGCTCTAATTTTCAGCATTTTGTAAAGATGCTGAAAGATGTCGTGTATCTGAAGGAGCGGCAAAACCTGTTTGACGAAACCATCGGTAAAAGTGGTTCTTTCTTCCGTAATTTTATGACTTTTCAGGCTTTGTTTCTTTGCAGTATTGCCTTGTTTGCAATTGCCCGGGCAAGAGGGATGGTCAATCATTTGGAAGAAAAGGAGGTACTCTTTGCCATTCTGATTATTTTTTCAGTATTATTTCTGTTTTACCAGTTCAAACAGTTGAGTTATTATCTGTTAGGCTTTGTCTTTTCGCCCCCCGATAAATATAAATTCTGGAAGAAGAATTATAATGCAATTATGGGGTCCTGGGGGATGTTATTATATATTCCGGTCGTATGGTTGATGTTCGTAGGAAGTAAAACATTAGCTCCCGTAATATTGTTTTGTATTTTCTATTTTTTGTGTCGTTTTGTAATAATTTATAAGACAATACGGATATTTCACAAGAATAATGTCGGTTTTTTATATATTAGTTTGTACCTTTGCACCCAAGAAATCCTACCCCTCATATTTTTGTATGAAGGTATGATTTTTTTGTATAACTTTATTGAGACGAGTACTCTATGGCATTGAACATCAAAAAGTTGCTGGTATCACAACCGAAGCCTGCATCCGAGAAGTCACCGTATTTCGACATTGCGGAGAAATATGGGGTCGAGATCGACTTCCGTCCTTTTATCAAAGTAGAAGCTCTTTCTTCCAAAGAGTTTAGACAGCAGAGAATTTCTATTCTGGACTATACGGCAGTAATTTTTACCGCCCGTACAGCTATTGACCACTTTTTTCATTTATGTGAAGAACTACGTGTAGCCATTCCGGAAACAATGAAATATTTCTGTATGACAGAAGCTGTTGCAGTTTATCTTCAGAAGTATATCGTGTACAGAAAACGTAAAATCTTTTTTAGCCAGACCGGAAAGCCTGAAGATCTGGTGACTGTTATCGGAAAGCATGCGAAAGAAAAATATCTGGTGCCTGTATCCGATGTGCACAAAGATGATCTGTTGGCTATGTTGGAAGCTAAGAAAATCAACTATACAAAAGCTGTAATGTATAGAACGGTTAGTAACGAATTTGCGAAAGACGAGAAATTCGATTACGATATGTTAGTATTCTTCAGCCCTTCAGGAATCTCTTCATTACTGAAGAACTTCCCGAACTTTAAACAGGAAGATATAAAGATCGGCTGCTTTGGTCCTACGACAGCGAAGGCTGTGAAGGACGCCGGACTCCGGTTGGATGTGGAAGCACCTACTCCCGAGGCTCCGTCGATGACGGCTGCCCTGGATTTGTATCTGAAGAAAGAGTTGGGTGGAAACAAAAAGAATGGAAAATAAAAGGTATACCCTTTCTAAAGAAGAGCGCCTGTCGTGGAAACGTTACATTGACCTGTTATTTGAAAAAGGACAATCGTTTGTGGCGTTTCCACTGCGGGTTGTTTATTTACCGCTGGAGGAAGAGATGTCTGCTCCTGTCTCTATCCTGATCAGCGTCCCCAAGAAGAAATTCAAACGCGCCGTAAAACGGAACCTGATCAAGCGTCAGGTGCGTGAAGCCTACCGGGTGCGTAAATACGATCTGATCGATCCGTTGACAGAAAAAAACAAGCGCATGCTTATTGCTTTCCTCTATCTGGATAAGGAAATCCATCCTTTTACCGATATGGAGAAAGCGATGACAAAAGCAATCAGGATATTGCGCGACAAGGAATAATGAAGAAATTCTTTACAACACTTCTCCTGTTGCCGGTTTATTTCTATAAATATTGTATCTCACCTATGACACCGGCTTCGTGCAGGTACACACCTACTTGTTCCGAATATGCTGTGCAGGCACTGAAAAAACACGGTCCCATAAAAGGTCTTTATCTGGCTGTCAAACGGCTGCTCCGATGCCATCCCTGGGGCGGAAGCGGATATGATCCGGTGCCGTAAATCGTTTTCCTCTTTCTTATTTTACTTCAAAATCTTTGTTTACAAGATATTCTTCCGTCTATTTGTTATATTTGTCGTTCATTATGAATGAATTGAAAAGACAGATAAATACTGTATATTATGATATACATGCTCACTCGGTGCAGACTTCTGTGGTGGAGGATGTAGTGGTCTGTTACAATGTAATTGTAGGAAAAGGCACTCTTTCAGATGTATCTTCCGGGCAACCTGTATCCTGTGGTATCCATCCGTGGTATATCCGGGAGGAGGCGGTGGTAGAGCAACTGGCGCGGTTCCGGGAATTGGCCCTGAATGAGCAGGTGATAATGATAGGAGAAGCCGGGTTGGATAAGCAAATATCCATACCGCTTGATTTGCAGGTCAAGGTATTTGAAGAACAGATTCGTGTTTCTGAAGAGTTGAAGAAACCCTTGATCATCCATTGCGTCAGGGCGTGGGAAGAGTTGATAGCCATCCGTAAGAAATGCGCTCCGTCTATGCCCTGGATCATTCACGGCTTCCGTAAGAAAGGAGAGCAGGCTGAGCAATTATTGAAACAAGGCTTTTACCTCTCTTTTGGGGAGCACTTCCAGGAATCGGCTTTGCGCAAAGCCTGGCCGGAACGTTTGTTGATTGAAACAGACGAATCCTCCTGTCCTATACAGGAAATCTATCAGCATATCGCTGCTGCCCTTCAAATATCTGTTGATGAGTTGGGTAACCAGGTTGAACAAACAGTACATCGTTTATGTTCCGGGGCAACCGCATCATAATCTTTTGTCTGTATCGTCTAATAGTTATTCCGACATGTATCCAATGACTTTTCATTTAGAGGTAGGTGTAAATCAATTTATACCTACCTCTAAATGAAAATAGACCTACCTCTAAATCTGTTTACACCTACCTCTAAGTAAAAAGACATTGAGAACTCTTCTCCCGTTCATTGGAATAAAATGATCGGATCAATGGGATGAGAGATTATTTTCGCTTCTTATCAAAATTGAGCTATCTAATTATAGACTGGTTGTAACTGGCTCCCCTCTGGAGAGGGGGAAGGTGGTGTGTCATATCTTCACATATATAACTTGTCTTATCACAACCACTTAGCCATTACAGGTTTATTTGCCGTCTGCTTCAGCTGACGGTTTACAAGTTGTTTCTCTCTTTTGGCTTCAGCCACATTTCTCTTAGATATAGACCTGTAAAAAATGTGACTAAAGTCCAGAGAAATAGATTATTTACCAATCCGTCAGCTGAAGCAGACGGCAAATAAACCTGTAACAAGGTCTGTTTTTATTGACTGGCTTAACACCCCCCCTGCCCCCTCTCCAGAGGGGAGCCAGTTACAACCAGTCGCCATAGCAACACACTAAATAGCTCATATTCTTTTCTATTTTATCGAAATCCTATGCGCCAAAACTAAGGTTTATTTCTATAATTGGGAAATAGCTATTCCCGGAATCAAATACAAGAGCGTAAATATAAGCCTGTTTGTTATCTGATTCGCTCTCCTTATGAATTGCATGTTATTGCTTTCAGCTTTCAGATGCCCTGGA